>CAJPTB010000292.1 GCA_905373325.1 uncultured Ancrocorticia sp. | reverse complement strand
GGGGAGCGACGACGGCGCAGCGCGCGGTCTCCCAGGCCCCGGCTCGCGGTTCCGGCATTGTCAAGGGCGCGACGACGGCTTCGCGTGCAAGCGTGCCGAATGCTCCCCAAGGGTCCTCCGGGGGATCCGGACGCACGGGTGCGGGTTCGAAGGCTGCGAGAAGCGGCGTCGGCGCCTTGACCGCCCGCGGCGCGCAGACCGGGGCCGGCGCATCGTCCTCGGCGCGCGGAGGCAATTTGGGCCGCGGCGGCAATGCGGCCCGCGGAGCCGCAGCCTCCCGTGGAAACGGCTTGGCCGGTTCGGTTCGTGCGGCCGGTTCGGTTCGTGCGGCCGGTTCGGTTCGCGGATCCGGGGCGGCGCGCGGAGGGACGGGCCTTACCGGGGCGGCGCGCGGAACGGGAGCGGCGGCGAAGAACGCGGCCGTTCAACGCGCGGGAAGCGCTGGAGCCGGCGGCGCAGGGGCCGCCCGCGGGAACGTCGCTGGCTTGCGCGCTTCGACGGGCGGACCGGGTGTGAAATCCGCGGGCCTGCCTGCGTACGGGCCGAAAAACGGAATGTTCAAGCAAGGCCTTTCGCCGCGGCCTGCGGGGTCGGTTGGAAAGGGCGGCATTGTCTGGCGGTCTGCCCCCGATGCGCCGCCCGCTTCTGCGACGGCCAGGGCGGTCGCCGGCCTGGCCGCAGGAAGGAGGCGAGACGGCGAGGAAGATGCTCGGCAGTCCCCGCAAGGGCCCAGTCAGGCCTCCGACTACGAGCAAGGCAGGGAAGTCACTTTCTTGGAGGCCGGAACTTGGCAGTGCGGCGATGCGGCGACCTGGCAGCAGGGCCAGGCCGCGCCGCAGCACAACAAGGGGCCCCAGCACAACGGCGCAGAAAATTTCTAGGCCCAAGGGACCTGAGAAAAACGGGCCGCAGCGCCTATTCTTGACCGTGGGCGCGAGCGCGCCGAACATTGCGCCAACGCGCTGAGTCCACGACCGCGACGAATGAATCCAGACAAAGGAGACCTGATGGTTCGTACGCCAGTTACCGTCACCGTTACGGGCGCCGCCGGAAACATCGGCTATGCCCTCCTCTTCCGCATCGCTTCGGGCGCATTGCTCGGCTCTGACACGCCGGTGCGCCTCAACCTGTTGGAAATTCCGCAGGCAGTGAAGGCCGCGGAGGGCACGGCCATGGAGCTCAACGATTCGGCTTTCCCGCTTCTTGAGTCCGTCAATGTCTACGACAGCGTCGACGACGCGTTCGACGGGGCGAACGTCGCCCTGCTCGTGGGCGCGCGCCCGCGCACCAAGGGAATGGAGCGAGCCGATCTCCTGGAGGCCAACGGCGGGATCTTCGGGCCGCAGGGCAAGGCCATCAACGACCGCGCGGCCGACGACGTCAAGGTCCTCGTCGTCGGCAATCCGGCGAACACCAACGCCGTGATCGCCATGCACTCGGCCCCCGACGTCCCCAAGTCGCGTTTCACCGCGATGATGCGGCTCGACCACAACCGCGCCATCTCGCAGCTGGCCGCCAAGACGGGGGCGCCCGTCGCGGACATCAAGAAGATGACGGTGTGGGGCAATCATTCCGCCGACCAATACCCCGACGTCTCGTACGCCACGGTGGCGGGCAAGCCGGCCTCCGAACTCGTGGACGCCGAATGGCTGGAGTCCTTCTTCGTTCCGACCGTCGCCAAGCGCGGCGCGGCGATCATTGAGGCCCGCGGGGCGTCGTCGGCCGCCTCGGCCGCCTCTGCCGCGATCGACCACGTGTACAACTGGGTCAACGGCGTGCCCGAAGGCGACTGGGTCACCCCCGGCGTCTACCAGGACGGAACGCACTACGGCGTGCCCGAAGGACTTATCTTCGGCATGCCCGCGACGGCCGAGAACGGCGAATGGGTCGTCGTCGACGGCTTGGAGGTCTCCGACCGCACGCGCGCCGGAATCGAGCACAACATCAAGGCGGCCCAGGAAGAACTGGACGCGGTCCGCGCCCTGGGCCTTATCAAGTAGCCCGCCTGCGGCGGCCTTGATTTCACAGGCGGCCTCCTCCTTCGGGAGGAGGCCTTCCTTTGTTCGGGTGCGCTGAAACGAAAGCGCGGCAAAGAACAACGCGCGCGGGAGCCCTTCAAATCCACTGCCTCGCGAACGGCCCCGCCCGAGATTTGCAAGCCCTCGCCCGTTGTAGGTTGACGAGGATCACAGTGGGAGAAGTTTCCTGTGCCGTCAGCCCCGTCGATTCCTTCATTTGGCAACGTCATCCGTAGCGAATCCGCTGCATACCGCTCCGTAAAACCGGGCGCTCCGGGCGTGGAAGCGGCGCGTTTGTCGATTATGGAAGGCATGTTTGTAGATTATGATTGATACACCACACTCAACGATTGGGATTATCGAGTACTTTAAGGTAGATTACTGCTTCGTAAGTGTTGGCTCCGAGGGATTGCCTCGCGGATCGCGCCCGCGAGGGCGGAAGATTGGAGTGTTACTTGTCCGAAGAGCGTGTGGACAGTGCGGGAGAGCGTCTAGGCGAGGCGGGGCAGGCCCGGGCACATGTCGTTGGCCAGGCTCGTTTTCCGCTGACGGGAAAGCAGTCGCCCATCGTTCTCCATACAGAGCTCACGGGTTCGACGCAGGACGACCTCGCCGATTTGTGGCGCGAGGGCTCGGTTCCTGCGGGCGCCGTCATGATCGCCGACAACATGACAGCGGCCCGAGGAAGGGTCGGACGCCCATGGTTTACACGAGCGGGGAAGTCCCTGCTCGTTTCCGTTCTTCTGGAGTTCGACGAATCGATCGCCGACCGTCTGGCGTGGGTGACGCTCGCGGGCGCGATGGCCGCGCTTGAATCGGTTCGGCGGCACTGCGCGCAAGAAGGCGGGTCCGAGACGGCGATCAGCTGGCCCAACGACGTCGTCGCCCTCACTCCTGCGGGGCCGCGCAAACTCGGCGGGCTTCTGGGCGAAGTCTGCGGCAGGCGCGACGGCAAGATCGCGTGCATCCTCGGGTGGGGCTTGAACCTCTCGCTCGAGGCCGACGAGCTGCCCACGCCATGCCGGCCTCCAGCACCGCCCGCGCGAACT
>CAJPTB010000291.1 GCA_905373325.1 uncultured Ancrocorticia sp. | reverse complement strand
CCGCCGGAACTCCCCTCGCCGTTCTCGCCGCGATCGCAAGGGCGGCACACAGCGGGGCGTTCGTCAAAGACGGCGCGCGCCTCGAGGCGCTCTCCGAAGTCGAAACCGTGGTCTTCGACAAGACGGGGACGCTGACGTCGGGCGCCCCCGTCGTTCAGCGCATCGACGTCATCCCTGGAATCGACGAAGAAGAACTGCTGTTTCTGCTGGCGACGGCGGAATCCTATTCGGAGCACCCGCTGGCCAAGGCCGTGGTCGAGCATCTCCGCAAGCGCGGGACGGCCGCAGGGGCGCCCGACTCCTTCGAGTACCGCCCGGGCATGGGAGTCGTCGCACGAGTCGGAGGGCGCACCGTCGTCGCCGGCAACTCGTCGCTTGTCACGGACGCCCCCGATTCCGGCGACGTCGAGGGCTCCCCCATTCATGTGAGCGTGGACGGCGCGTACCGCGCAACCGCAATCTTGGCCGACGCCGTTCGGCCCGGCGCGGCGGGCGCGGTCGCCGAACTGAAACGCATGGGGCTGCAGGTCGCCATGGTGACCGGCGACGGGGAGGGCGCCGCGCGGGCCGTCGGCGCCCGGCTCGGCATCGACGACTGCCGAGCAGAGCTTCTTCCCGAGCAGAAAACGGCCTTCGTCGATTCGTTGAGGGCCGCGGGGCGCAAGGTTGCGATGGTCGGCGACGGCGTCAACGACGCGCCGTCGCTCGCCCGGGCCGACGTCGGCATCGCCATGGGCACCGGCACCGACGTCGCCCGAGACAGCGCGGACGTCGTGCTCGTCGCCTCCGATCCGGCGGACCTTGTCTCGACCGTGCGCGTCGCCCGGCGTGCGCGGGCGATCGTGACGTTCAACTTCGTCGGCACCGTCGCGGTCGATCTCGTCGGAATGGCGCTGGCTGCGGCGGGCATCCTCACGCCGGTGCTCGCCGCGATCGTGCACGTGGGAAGCGAGACGGCCTTCATCCTGAACTCCGCACGGCTCATTCCCCGGAAAACGGTGCGAAGGCGTGAGCGCCGCGGAAAACGATCGGGCGGCGCCGAGGCTTAGAGGGATTCGAGACGTGCTCGCACCGAGAGATTCAAGCCGGATTCAAGCAACGCAGGGCTCGAAGGCCTGCGCCGCGGACAAGACTCGCCTCGGCGCCGAACCCCGGACGGGCCGGCGCCGAGACAGGCGCTACGCCGGAGTGACTACGCCGGAGTGACCTCGCGGATGCGTCTGTGCGAGGATGCGCCGGCAAATTGGGATGCAGGGATCCGATCGGCGACCTCCTCGCCGATGAGCCCGAAGAGGTCCTTGGGATCCTCGGGATCGGCTATGAGGTCGATCTCCTCGTAGAATCCCGTGTCTTCGACGGCCTTCTCCAGGTAGCACAGCGCGGTGAAGTCCTCGATGGCAAAGCCGACGGAGTCGAAGATCGTCACTTGGTCGGCGCCGGTGCGGCCCTCCTTGAGGCCGGCGACGACCTGCCAGATCTCGGTGACGGGGTAATCCTCAGGCTTGGCCTGGATCTCGCCCTCGATGCGCGTCTGCTCGGGATATTCCACAAACACCGGCCCAAGGTCGAGGATGCGGTGGTCCAGCTCCGTCTTGCCGGGGCAATCGCCTCCGATCCCGTTGATGTGCACGCCGGGCCGCACGTCTTCGAGGGAAAGCACAGTGGCGTTGCGCTTGTCCGCTGTGCACGTCGTGATGACGTCGGCGTCGGCCACCGCCTCGGCGGCCGAGTCGGCGATGTGCACGTCAATGCCCAGAGGAGCGAGGTTGCGGGCGAGCTTTTCGCTGGCTGCGCGATCGACGTCGAACACGGAGACTTTGCTCAAGCCGCGGACGATCTTCACCGCGAGCGTCTGAAACTCGGACTGCGAGCCGGCGCCGATAAGGCCGAGGTTGCAGGGCCCCCCAGGAGCGAGGTGCTTGGTGGCCAGGCCGGACATCGCGGCGGTGCGCAGCGCCGTGAGGATCGTCATCTCGGACTGGAAGCGGGGGTAGCCGTTGTGGACGTCGGCCAGCACGCCGAAAGCCGTGACGGTCTGATACCCGCGTGCGGGATTGGAGGGATGCCCGTTGACGAACTTGAATCCGTAGGTTGCGCCGTCGGCGGTCGGCATGAGCTCAATGACGCCGTCCTTGGAATGGGAGGCGACGCGCGGCCGCAGCTCGAACTCCGGCCACCGGCGGAAATCCGCTTCCAGCGCATCGATCATTCCGGCAATTGCCGCTTCAGGCCCGACGGATGCCAGCCACCGACGGATGTTGTTGACGCTTACGAACCGCATACGTTCCCCCTTTTCTGTAAAGTGTCCAGTTCTGTCAACTGTATGAGAAGGCGATATGGCGTGGCAACAACGTAAATGCACAATTTTAGGGCATTTGCGCGACACATTGACCACAGCGGTTTAGCATTCTGCTATGGCCAACTTGGATTCCCTCGATCACGCGCTCCTTTCCGCCCTCCGCGTGGACGGGCGCGCCCCCGTCGCTGAGCTAGCTCGCGCCCTCGGCGTCACTCGCACGACGATCACCCGCCGCATCGACGCACTGACCGCCGCGGGCGTCATCCTCGGCTTCACGGTTCGGGTGGCCGAACGCGCCGACGCGGCCATCCGGGCCATCTCCCACCTCGCAATCGAGGGCCCGTACGTCGAGGAGACGATTAGGATGCTGCGAGGGCTTCCCGAAGTGACGGCGCTGCACGCGACAAACGGCGAATGGGACCTCGTAGCCGAGATCACGGTGACAAAGCTCGCCGACGTCGACGTCGTCCTCTCCGCCATTCGCAACTCCCCGGGCGTTCACCGCTCCGAGACGAGCATCCTCCTCAGATCGGTGCTCATGTGACAGATCGACGTTCGTTCCTTTGCGGCTCAGAGGCGGCGCTCTCCATTCTCGCCGCCCGGACGTCTGGACGGCTGTCGGCACGGCGAGAACCCTTGCCCCATTAGTTGAATATTCGATAAAATTGCCGCAACCGAACGAACACTCGAAAGGATCCGCGATGGGAACGTCTTATACGGTCGTGCGTCAAACGTCGATAGCCGCTTCCGCGGCACGCATCTTTCCTTGCATCGAAGACTTTCGGGCGTGGC
>CAJPTB010000290.1 GCA_905373325.1 uncultured Ancrocorticia sp. | reverse complement strand
GCCCATGCGACGGCCCCGCCCAAACGCCTTGAGGCTCAAACGCGTGCGAACCCTCCTCAAGCGGCGCTTAAGCCTTCTGCGGCCCGCCGCGCTCAGTCGCGTGTGAGCTTCCTATAAGTCACCGCGTGCGGACGCGCCGCCTCGGGCCCCAAACGCTCGATCTTGTTCTTCTCGTAGGATTCGAAGTTCCCCTCGAACCAGTGCCACGCTGCAGGATCCTCGTCGGTGCCCTCGTAGGCCAGAATGTGCGTGGCAACGCGATCGAGGAACCAACGGTCGTGGGTGATAACCACCGCGCATCCGGGGAATTGCAACAGAGCGTTTTCGAGGGACGACAGTGTTTCGACGTCGAGGTCGTTCGTCGGCTCGTCGAGAAGGAGCAGGTTTCCGCCCTGCTTGAGGGTCAGCGCGAGATTGAGGCGGTTGCGTTCGCCGCCCGAGAGAACACCCGCCTTCTTCTGCTGGTCTGGCCCCTTGAAGCCGAAGGCCGAGACGTAAGCGCGCGACGGCATTTCAACGTTGCCGACCTGGATGTAGTCGAGCCCGTCGGAGACCACTTGCCACACGGTCTTTTCTGGGTCGATGCCGCCCCTCGTCTGATCGACGTACGAGATCTGCACCGTCTCGCCGATTTTGAGGTCGCCGGCGTCGAGCGGCTCCAAACCCACGACGGTCTTGAAAAGAGTCGTCTTTCCGACGCCGTTGGGGCCGATGATCCCCACAATGCCGTTGCGAGGGAGGGAGAACGACAGGCCGTCGATGAGGACCCTTTCGTCGAAGCCCTTCTTCAGCTTCTTCGCTTCGAGGACGATGCTGCCAAGGCGCGGCCCGGGCGGAATCTGAATCTCCTCGAAATCGAGCTTGCGCGTGCGCTCGGCTTCGGCCGCCATCTCCTCGTAGCGCTCCAGGCGGGCCTTGGACTTGGCTTGGCGGCCCTTGGCCGAGGAGCGCACCCATTCAAGCTCTTCCTTCAACCGCTTGGCGAGCTTGGCGTCTTTCTTGCCCTGAACCTCGAGCCGCTTTTCCTTCGTCTCAAGGTAAGTCGAATAGTTCCCCTCGTAGGGATAAAGCCTTCCGCGATCGACTTCTGCGATCCAGCTGGCAACGTGATCGAGGAAGTAGCGGTCGTGGGTCACCGCGATCACGGCGCCCGGGTACTGGGCCAAGTGCTGCTCGAGCCACAGCACCGACTCCGCGTCAAGGTGGTTCGTCGGCTCGTCGAGCAGGAGAAGATCGGGCTGCTCGAGAAGCAGGCGGCACAGGGCCACGCGGCGGCGCTCGCCTCCCGACAGCACGTTGACGGGCGCATCGGGCGGCGGACACCTCAGGGCGTCCATCGCCTGCTGCAGCTGGGCGTCCAGATCCCAGGCGCCTGCGGCGTCGATCTCCGTTTGAAGCTTGCCCATTTCCTCCATGAGCGTGTCGAAATCGGCGTCGGGATCGGCCATCTCTTCGCCGATCTCGTTGAACCGCCTGAGTTTGCCGATCATGTCCGCCCTCCCCAACTCGACGTTCTCGAGAACCGTCTTGTCGTCGTCGAGAGGGGGCTCCTGAAGCAAAATTCCCACCGAGTAGCCCGGGGACAGGCGCGCCTCGCCGTTCGAAGGCTCGTCGAGCCCCGCCATAATCTTGAGAATCGTCGACTTTCCTGCGCCGTTCGGGCCGACCATGCCGATTTTGGCCCCCGGGTAGAACGCCATGGTGACGTCGTCGAGAATCGTTTTGTCTCCCACGCGTTTATAGGCGTGGATCATCTGATAAATGTACTCAGCCACGAGGCTCCATCCGCTTGTGCGTACGTCGCCGGCGCGGGTGTGCGGCCGGCCCCGTACAAGGATACAGCCTGTGCCAAGGCTGTCCGCCAGCCCGCCGCGAGATCGGCGGGGCGGCGCCTGTCACTGCGGCCGCCTCCTCCCGCCGCGCCAGTTCCGCCGCCGTCCGCTATGCGAGGATCACGGCACCACCTTCTCGAGGACGCCGGCCGGATCCGCGGAAGAAGCGTCTTGTTCCGTGCCGTACGAGTTCGGCGCCGAATTGTACGGGCCGCGTTCAACGTCGCGGGCGTCCCCAGCGAAAGAAGGCTCCGGTTCGTCTCCGCCCCAGAGGGGCTCCAGGCCGCTTTTCCCGGAGGCGGAGAAACCGCCCCGCACAACGGTCGACGTGCCGGGAGTCTGCCCCTCGGCCGCGATTCCTGGGACCGCCGCGGCCTCGCCGCTCACGCCTTGCGGCCCGGCCTCCGAAATGGGGCGGCCGTTCGAATCGGCGCTCGTGTGGCGCACCTTGACGAAGGTGGCGACCCCCGAGGAGAGCTCAATGCCGAGTGCGTCGGCGATGATGGACAGGTCGGTGCGCTCCGCCCCGTCTTTGGCGGTCCACGACCTCTCCACTAAGCGCCCGCGCACGAGCACCGGCGTTCCGCGGCGCACCGAACGGCTGACGTTCAAACCGAGGTCTCCGTAACAACGCACCGAGTACCACGACGTCGTCCCGTCGCGATAACGATGCGTCTCGCGGTCGCGGATTCGAGCGGTCACCCCAACCCTCGCCACCACGGCGGTCAGGCCGTTGCCGTTGTCGTAGGCAACTGGGTCGGCCCCCGCATAGCCTCTGACCGTTATGTAGGTTTCGTTGGACATTGCTGGCTCCTTTCGGCCGGACCATCCGGCATGGAGTCAGCTTCGCCCACGGGGCGCGGCTCCCGCGCGGGGCAAACACCGTTTGTGGAAGAGGCGGGCGCGAGCGCAACCTGTGGACCGCAGGATTTCAAACGAATACTGCCCGAGGCCGCGGGCCGCGGGCAGCTGCCTCGGTCGCGCAGGTCCAGCCCGCGCGGCCCCGGCGTCGAAGGTCCAGACCTGAGTCGAAGGTCTAGACCTGAAGGGACTCGCGCACCTCGCGATGCCGCTCGAGAACCTTGGCCACGGGGTCCACCAGCAGCTTCTTCGCCGAGTCGTAGAGGGCCGCCATGGCGATGTCCCCGTAGGCCAGCGCGGCCTTCTCTGCCGCGCTTATGTGGGCCCGCCTCCCGAAAAGCCATCCGGCTGCCGCGCAGGCCACGCCGGCCACGCCGAAAGCTATCCGCGCGGCGGGCGCCCCGA
>CAJPTB010000289.1 GCA_905373325.1 uncultured Ancrocorticia sp. | reverse complement strand
GTCCGTCTCCAATTGGGTGAGGTGCCTGCGCACCGCTGCGGAGGTGAGGACCAGCATCGAGGCCAGTTCGGCGGACGTTATCGGCCCGCGTTCGATGATGAGTCTGAGTATGTTGTCGCGCGTGCTGACGTCGGCGTCGGGCTTGACGGCCATCGTTCCCCCTCTCCTGAGCAGTGTAATACGCAAAACGCGACTTGTCTTAATAAGTTTAGGACTTCAGTCGCAATCTTTCCACGTCGCTGCGGCGCGCGTTTATGGAGCCCGGCCACATTTCGCCTGCGGGCGAAAGTCGGGAACGTCGAAGCCTGCGCCGCGCGTTCCAAGGCCTGAAATCGTTGCCCGCCGAGGGAGCCGGTTCTAGCCTTTGAGGAGGGACTGGGCGGCCAGGACTCCGACGACGAGGGTCGGGCTGGCCAAGGCGCCTTCCCGGACGGCGGCGGCGACGTCGCTCAACGCCCGCCATTCCATCTCGATCTCCGCCTCTTCGTCCTGCCTGACGAAATCGGTCTCCACGCTCGTCAGCCCTCGCGCCAGGTAGACGGTCAGCAACTCGTCGGAGCATCCCGGGGACGTGTAGAAACGCGCGAGGAACTCGTATTCGGCGGCCGCCATCCCGGTTTCCTCCGCCAATTCGCGCTGGGCGGCCCGCATGGGATCCTCCCCCGGCTTGTCGATCAGCCCCGCGGGAATCTCCCACAGGACCGAGCGCGTCGGGTGGCGGTACTGCCGGATGAGGAGGACCTCCGGTCCGCCGTCGCCCTCCCGAATGGGAAGGACGGCGACGGCGTCGTCGTGCGTGATGTACTCGCGCATCATCTTCGACCCCGTCGAGGCGAGGGCAAGCTCGTCGGTCACGAGGTTGAGGATGTGCCCGCGATAGCGGACGTCTCTTTTCTCGACCTTGACGTGCCGGTCGTCCCTGATGTCACTCAGTCGCTTCATAGCCGCTCCTTCTTTTTGCGCGGGTCGCTCCGCGCCGTCGTCATTGGGTGTCCCCGTCGGAGGCGCGTCTTTCGACGCGGGGCCCTTCTGCCCCGGCTTCTTCGACGCCGGACTCTTTCGCTCCCCCTCCGGCCAGGCGGAGGGCGTCGCGGTCGAACAGGAAGACGGCGCCCCCTCCGGCGGCGAGGACGACTGCTCCGCCGACGGCGGCCGCGGCGAATGCGCCGACGCCGCCTGTCCCCAGCGCGCCGAGGACGAGCCTGACGGCCATGTGGCCGAGGGCCGCGCCGACGGCCGAGGCGGCCCCGACGATGAGCGCCGAACGCGCCATGCCGACCGTCGCCCGCTTCCCGACGGCCCTGCGAATCGCCGCTGTCTGGCCGATCGCGCCGATCGTCATGCCGACCGAGACCGACGCCCCGACCGCGATGAGCGTCTGCCGCCTCCCGTCGATCCCGATCGCGACGCTTGCCCCCAAGGCTGCGCACACGCTCAGCCACGCGAGGGAGTTGACGAGGACGACGGCGCGCGAAGCCTCCACGGCGTAGAGCACGCGCGAGCCTTGGTAGATGAGCGCGTACCCGGCCAGGCCGGGGGCCATGGCGAGCATCGCGACGTCCATCCCCTTGGCGGGGCGCAGTATCTCGAAGACGAGGCCGGCGGGCGAGGCCAAGACGGCGAGCAAGGCCACGGTGACGATCCCGACGTCGAGGACCAGGCGGGTCGAACGCGCCGTCAGGGACGTCAGGCCGGGCCTGCCGGGAAGGGCGGCGGCTTCCGAGAGACGCGGGAAGACCGCCGTCGCGATCGGCACGGCCAAAACGGCGTAGGGCACCATGTAGACGGCGTTGGCAAAGGTGTAGACGGAGTAGGCGCCGGTGTCTCCGAAGCCGTTGGCCACCACCATGATCGTGACGATCTGCACCTGCTGGGCGAGCAGTCCGCCGAGGCCTGCTCCTATGAGGCCTCGAGCCCGCCTGGCTACCCCGTCGGGGAAGCGGAAGGTCGGCCTGAGCTTGACGATCCTGGCCACGGGAACGATCTGCGGCAGCGCGAAGGCGACCACGCCCATGGTCGTCCCCCATCCCAGCCAGGCCACGGACGCCCCGGTCAGGGCGCCCGGGGAATCCTGTTCGCCGTTTGCCGCCCGGGCGAAAACCGCGAAGACGGCTATCACGGCGACGGAGGAGAGCATCGGCGCGAGGGCCGGAAGAAGGAAGCGCTTGTGGGCCTGGAGAATGCCGGTGAGCACCACGGAGAGGCCGTAAAGGGGAACCTGCAAGGCGAAGGCCCGCAAAAGCGTCGCGGCCAGGGCAAGCTCCTCGGGCGACTTGTGCGCGCCCAGAAGGGCGCGCGTGATCGGCTCGGCTGCGAGCGCGACGACGCCCGCGATGGGCAGGCCGACGGCCAGAATCCATGTGACGAGCGCCGAGGCCGTGCGTTCGAGCTCGTCCTTCATCCCCTTCGCCAGGAAACCCGAGACAAGCGGGATGACGGCCCCGGCGAGCGCCCCTCCCGCCGCTATTTCGAACAGGACGTTCGGGACGGTGTTGGCCGTCGAATAGGCCTCCCCGGAGGCGGTGTCCCCCAATGCCCCGTTCTGCGCCCAGGTTCTGACGAATCCCACGAGGCGCGAGAGCAGTGTAAGGACGGCTATCGAGCCGGCCGCCCCCGCAACCGAGGCGCCGATCTTCTTCATGACGCTTCCGACGTCGTGGGCGTGCGGGCGCGGTTTGCCGACGTCATGGCGCTAGCGAGTTTCACCGGCGCCCGAGCCGATCCGCCCAAGCCAAAATAGGCGTCTCCTCTATCACTTTGGAGAAGGAGAGCTTCTCGCTCGCGAGAGTGAGGGCCACGACGCCGGACAGGCAGGACCACCGCGCGAAGGCGCCGGGGGCCAGAGCGAGCGAGTACCCGAGGGCGGCGCCGATCGCGTTGGCGCCGAGGTCCCCGAGCATTGTCTTTCCCTGGAGGTCGCCGCGCATGCAGACGGCCGAGACCGCGACGATTCCGTCTCGAAGGCCCGCCGCGCCGGGCCCGGACGCGCCCGCGGCGATCGACGCGGCAGCGCTCGCTTTGAGGGCGCGTCCGGGCCGAAGGTCCAGGAGGTTGACGATGTTGGCCGTTCCGGCGCCTTCGCGCGGTGGTCCTGCCTGTCCGGCGTCGTGGCCC
>CAJPTB010000288.1 GCA_905373325.1 uncultured Ancrocorticia sp. | reverse complement strand
CGGCATTCGCATGCGGCATATCGACGACGACGTTGCGCGCCTCTCCCGCCGCCCGCACGCCCGCGCCCGCGGCGTCGCGCAGATCGCCGGGCGACGGATCCGGCGGCAGCGAGACGGCGATGATTTGGCGATGCTCTTTCGAACGGGAGACAATTCGATGAGTCGCATTGGGCGAGGACACGTCGGCCAATCCCCGAAAGGACGCGAGAATGTCGTCGCGTTCGTCCTCGTCGAGGATGGAGGAGAGGACGTTCCCCCTGGAATGGGCGACCACCGCGGTGGCGTCGGATGGGGCTGAGCTCGGCGAAATCGCGGCTAACGGGGTCATGGACACCATGATAGACGGGAAGGGGCGCCGAATGACCGACGGGGTCGAACTGCACGACGGGCGGCAAACCGCCACGGGCTGGCCGCGCGTCATATTCGTTCTCCTGGCCGCCGGCTCGGCGATTTTTCTGTGGAGGGGAATCGTCGCTTCGACCGACGACTTTCTCAGCGGGCACGGCGCCCGCGGGAGCCTGACCCTCCTTTCCGCCGTCGCTTGGGCCGCGGGAACCGTCGGTGTGGTGCACAACGGCAGGAGAATGCGCAGAGTCGCCTGCGTCTGCTGGGCGGCCAACCTTTGCGCCCCCTTCGCGGCCTTGACGCCTTTTGGGGACTTTCTCGACCGGGTGAGCCCCTGGCACGACGCAGGAAGCACCTATTTCTACCTTCCGACCGTCGGCGCGTTGGCGGCGCTCGCCTGGCTGGCCTGGTCGATGCCCGCGAAAATAGCCACCCGCAACGGAGGATGAGATGCTCTACCGCCTTCTCTACAAGCGCGTTCTGGCGAAAACCGATCCCGAGCAGGCTCACAAAGCGGCCATGCGCCTCATCGGCGCCTTTGGACGGTCGCCCTTGGCCGGGCTGAGCTCGGCGACGGTCGGGCGTCTGGGCGGGGACCGTCTGCGAGGCCTGCTCGCCCGCCCCGTTCCCGGCAGGCTCGGCCTGGCGGCCGGGCAGGACAAGAACGCCACAGCCGTCCTCGGGACGATTGCCATGGGCTTCGCCTTCACCGAGGTCGGCACGGTCACTCCTTTGCCCCAGCCGGGCAACGACCGCCCGCGGCTGTGGCGCCTGCCGGAGGAGCGCGCCTTCCGCAACCGCATGGGCTTCAACAACGACGGCGCCGACGCCGTCGCCGAGCGGCTCGCCATGCTGCGGCTGACTCGGCGCGGGCGCGCCTGCGTCGTCGGCGTCAATATCGGCAAGAACAAGTGGGTCGAAGCGTCCGACGCCCCTGCCGACTACGCTGTGTGCGCCAGAAAGCTCGCGCGCTACGCCGACTATTTGGTCGTCAACGTCTCCTCGCCGAACACCCCCGGCCTGCGCGATCTTCAAGCCGTCGAGTCGCTTAGGCCGATCGTGCGCGCCACGCGCGAGGCCGCCGACCTCGCAGCCGGGCGCCGCGTCCCGATTCTCGTGAAAATCGCCCCCGACCTCGGCGACGCCGACGTGGACGGCGTCGCCGACCTGGCAGTCGAGGAGGGGATGGACGGCGTCGTCGCGACGAACACGACCGTGGCCCACTCCCACGGCGAAGGCGGACTGTCCGGCGAGCCGGTTCGCGCGAGGGCCCTGGAGGTCGTCTCCCGTTTGAGGAGGAGACTCGGGCCGGAATACATCGTCATCGGCGTCGGGGGGATCTTCACGGTGAGCGACGCCGAAGCGATGGTGAGCGCCGGCGCCGACCTTCTCGAAACCCTCACTGGCTTCGTGTATGAGGGGCCTCTCATGCCCGGCCGGATCAACCGGGCTCTGGCCCGCAGATAGCCTTCCGCTCGGTTAGCCTTTTCGCGCAAATAGACCACCTCGCGCAAGCGGGGCGGCCGCCGCACGGCCTAGGCCGACGTGCGCGTCGGCGAGCGGCTGCTCCTCAGCCCTTCTTTCGCTCCGCCTTTGCCTCCTTGTAGTCGGCGTCGCCGCCTCCCGCCGGAATGTTCCCGGGCGCGACCTGGGGGCGGGGCATGCGCCAACGCCTAGGATAGAAGGCGCGGCTGAACAGCTGCATCGAGAATCCCCGAGGAATGCGGTCTGCGCCGAATTTGTGCTCCGCCAGCACCCGCGTGCGGCGCACGTTCCTTCCCGTCCACACGGCGATGACGATGAAGATCAAGTAGACCGAGACCGTGAACACGACGAACAGGCGCGGGGCGAACCTCTGAACGAACAGTCCGGCGAGGAGGAGCAAGGCGAGCGGCATGAAGTACGAGCCGGGAGAAAAGCGCGAATCGATGACGTCGCGGCCAAAGCGGCGAACCGGGCCTGCGTGCTGGGGAGGCATGTTCCGCTCGTCGCCCGTGCGCATGGCCTCCTGCTGCTTGTTCCACCGGGCGGTGTTCGCCTCGGACCGTTCGCGCTTGAGCTCCCTGCGCTCCTCCCTGGACATCGCCTTGCGATTGGCGACGATCGGCTGCCTGTTGGCCGCGTTCGCCTTCTTGCGCGACGGCGTGGGAGTGGCCTTCTTCGGGGTGTAGCCCTTGCGCGGTTTGGGGGCGGCCTCCTCGACTTCAGGCTCGGGGGTCGCCTCGGTTTTCTTCTTGCCGAACACTGCGGCTCCATCTACTCGCGGTCATTGACGCGTATAAGTCTACGTTCCATTTTCCGCTTCGCGCGCCTCCTCCGATGCCCACGCCCGTTCCCCAAGCGCGCGCTTCCGCCTCGGCCCGCCGGCGTCTTTTGCCCCGCGCAGCGTTCGTCCGTGCGAGCGTCGTTTTGCGGTTCTGCTCTTCCCGGCCCGCAAAGCGAGGGGCGGGAAGGACGCGGAAACCCGGCTTCGGCGGAACCCGGAGTGCGGGGCGGCAGAGGGCGGAGAGCGGGGCCTCGGCGGAGCGGATACCCTAGAAGAATGACTGCTTCAGACACGATCGCCCGTCGCGTAGACGAAAATCTGCCCACCACGAGGTCGGAGCTGGAATCCCTCGTGAGAATCCCCTCGGTGTCCGCTTACTTCCCAGACAACGCTGACGATATGCGCCGCAGCGCCGAGCGAGTGGCCGAGTTGGCGCGCCTGCGGGGACTCGACGCAGAAGTCATCGAAGTCGTCGCCCCGGGCGGCCTCGCAGGGCGCCCCGCGGTCCTGGCCC
>CAJPTB010000287.1 GCA_905373325.1 uncultured Ancrocorticia sp. | reverse complement strand
GCAACGCCGGAAACCGCGATCCCCGGATCGCGCATGGAATGGGAAGGCCCGTGCGGATGGCGTTGATGTTGTGGCGCTTGCAAAAGACAATGTCGTCGATCATCTGCTGCTCCGTGAGGGTGCGGCCTTTGTGACAGTCAAACTCGTGCCGGTTCACGCCCTTGAAGACGATTCTCTTCCCGTTGAGAGTCATGATTCCGTCCTCGACGGCGAATCGGCGGAATCCTATGCGCTGGGAAACGGCCTCGACGACGTCGGAGACGGCTTCGCCCGACGCCGCCGCGGCGTCCGAGGCGGCGCTCCGCCTGGTCAACGTCAACGTGAGCGTGTACAAGGCCGGGTCTTCGGCCGACCACGGCCTGATCCCAGGAAGTTCGCCCGAGGACATTCGGGTGCGGCCCTGCTGCCGCGCCGTCGATTGCCATACGACTGCGCCGGCGTCGTCCGTGAGGACCGCCCGAACGTTGCCTTGCTCCTCCGGTTCGGCGACTGCGGCGTCGATGTTGAGCGAACCGGCCCCGGCCAAGTGGTCGTAATCGGCGTTCACGCGCAGATTGTCGAGGTGCGTGCGAGGTTTGCGGGTCAAAACGACGTCGCGGAAAAGGCCGTGGAAACGCCACGAGTCTTGGTCCTCAAGCCACGAGGCGCTCGAGTGTTCGAAGCAGGCGACGGTCAGAACGTGGTCCGCGGCAGAGGGGTCGATGTCGGCGCCCTCCCGCCCGAACAAAATGCCGGTGACGTCGAACTCGCTCGGGGTGTAGCCGTCTTCGGCGTATCCCACGAAGGCGCCGTCGAGCCACACGTATATGGCCGTCGCAAATCCCTCAAAGACAATCGTGACGTTGCCGCCGTTCGCGGCTTCGGCGAGGGCGGGGTCCAATCGGAACTCCCTGCGGTAGAGGGCCGCGTGGTTGAGGCTGGGGATCTTCGGCGCCCGGGGGTCCTCGTGCCCGTCCCAGGGCATCTGAATGTTGACGTAGGCGGGGCGCCATCCCCCTTCGGTTTCCAGGGTCGAGGGGACGTCGATTGTTCGGAAGCTCGACGTTTGCCCGTCGGCTTTCGCGAACTCAGGGTTCTCGACGTCGATCTCGCTCGCCAGGACGGTGCGGAACTTCCAGGCGCCGGCCAGGCTCTGCGTCGGCGAGTCCGATGCGTGGTCTGAGTGGGAAAGCAGGCGATTGACGGCGAAAACGGCGGGGTCCTCAAGCCAGGAGGATTTCGCCTTGGAAGCCGACGGGGCGGAGGCCGACGCCGGGAAAGGCGCGGGCAATGAAGACGGGGCGGGGATCGGTGCGGGCATTGGGATCTACCTCCAGTGGTGCATCACGTCGTTGTCATTAAGGTAAACCGGTTATCTGCAAGTGTAAACCTGATTCTGCATGCCTTGCAACGAGTTGGCATGACCTTAAGTAAATGCGAGATTGACGGCTAAAACTAAGGTAATCTTTGTTTACCTGAATAGGTAACCGAATATCTGTCGGCGGGGCGCGGTCGGCCGCGGTCCGCTCTTCGAAGGAGAAGAAGATGTCCACTACAACCACGAAGGGGGCCCCGCGGGGAAGAATCGTCCAGCGAATCTCATACGCTGTGGGCAACCTTGGGCAGGCGGCGTTCTACAACGCGCTCAGCACCTATTTCGTCACGTACTACGCCGCCCAAACCCTGTTCTCTCACTACGGCAAGTCCGAAGCGAAAGCGCTGATCGGCATAATCACAGCCCTTGTTTTCATCATCCGCATCGCGGAGATCTTCCTCGATCCCCTGCTCGGAAACCTCATCGACAACACCAACACGCGCTTTGGCCGCTTCCGCCCATGGCAAGTGATCGGCGGCGTCGTCTCTTCGGTCCTCATGTTCGCGATCTTCACCGGGCTGTTCGGCCTCGTAAACGTCAACAAAACCGTTTTCATCGTCGTCTTCACCATCGTCTTCATCCTGCTCGACATCTTTTACTCGATCCGCGACATCTCCTACTGGGGAATGATCCCCGCCCTGTCGACCGAATCGCACGAGCGCGGAGTTTTCACAGCCCTGGGAATGTTCACGGGGTCGCTGGGCTACAACGGAATCACCGTCGTCGTCATCCCGATCGTCAGCTTCTTCAGCGGGCTCTTCGCAAGCTCCTCGGGGCAGACCCAGGCGGGATGGACGGCGTTCGGGGCGATCATCGCCGTCCTCGGCATCGTCACGGCGCTCGCGGTCGCCTTCGGAACCACCGAGCAGGAGAGCGCGCTGCGGGCGAAAGCCAAGAAGAACACGAACCCGTTGCAGGCATTCGTCGCGATCGCCCGGAACGATCAGCTGCTTTGGGTGGCGCTCAGCTACTTGCTATACGCCGTCGCCAATGTGGCCACCACGGGATTCATGCTCTACCTCTTCACATTCGTCCTGAGGATGCCCAGCGAGTATTCGATCGTCGGCGTCATCGCCTTCGTCGCGGGCTTGGCGACGACGCCGCTCTACCCGCTCATCAACCGTCGCGTGCCCCGGCGCAGTCTTTACTTGGGCGGTCTGGGCATGCTCATTGCGGCGTATGTGCTCTTCATCCTGTTCTCTAGCAACGTCGTCGTTGTTTTCATCGCCCTCGTGCTGTTCTACGTCCCCGCGACCTTCATTCAGATGACGGCGATACTTTCGCTGACGGATTCGGTCGAGTACGGCCAGCTGAAGACCGGAAAGCGAGACGAGGCCGTCACGCTTTCCGTGCGGCCGATGCTTGACAAGATCGCGGGCGCGGTTTCCAACAGCATCGTCGGCTTTGTGGCGATCGCCGCCGCGATGACCAACGGGGCCGACCCCGACAGCCTCACTGCGGGCAACATCCAAACATTCAAAACGGCCGCATTCTACGCTCCTCTCGCCTTCATCGTCCTCTCGGCCCTCACCTTCATGTTCAAGGTGACGTTGAGTGAAAAGGCCCATGAGGAAATCGTGGCGCAGCTGGAGGCCAAGCTGAGCGAGGAGGGCGACGGGGAACGCGACGAGGAAGGTGACGAGGAAGGCGGCGCCAAGACCGAGAAAGAAGGCGGCGCCAAGGCCGAGAAGGGGGACTGAGGCTCGGATCCGGCAGGAGGCTGAGGCTGGCCGCCTCTGAGCCGGCGTTTCGAAGGGCCTCCTGTGCGGCCCCCAATGCG
>CAJPTB010000286.1 GCA_905373325.1 uncultured Ancrocorticia sp. | reverse complement strand
CCGTCGCCCGGTTGTTGCCGGCCGCAGTTTTCTGGGCCGGCGACTAGGTCTGTGGCATGATGTTATCCATGGACGACATCAACGACACGGGCCTCATTCCGGCCTGTGTGCCGGAGCAGGACGAAGCGGCGAAGCTGCCGCCCAGCGATCAGCCCGAGCTTCTCATCATCAGCGGAATGTCGGGGGCGGGGCGCACCCGTGCGGCGGACACGCTCGAGGACCTCGATTGGTACGTCGTCGACAATCTCCCGCCGCGCCTTTTGCGGGCCTTGACAGGGATGATGACGCCGGACGGGGGAGTGCGGCGCCTCGCCGTCGTCGTCGACGTGCGCTCCCGCGAATTCTTCGCCGAATTCTCATCCATACTCGCCGGCCTCAAAGAGTCGGGCTTCAACTACCGACTGCTCTTCCTCGATTGCAGCGACGACGAATTGGTCAAGCGATACGACAGCGTCCGCCGCCCGCACCCCCTCCAGGGAGACGGCCGGGTGCTCGACGGAATCGCGGCCGAACGCGCCCTGCTCGACGACATGCGCAAACAGGCGAACATCATCATCGACACGAGCGGATATTCCGTCCACGACCTCGCCCGCAAAATCAGGGGGCTTGTGGCCGACGAAGCCCAATCCGACGTTCGCGTCACCGTGATGTCCTTCGGTTTCAAATACGGCCTGCCGGTCGATGCCGACAACGTCGTCGACGTCCGCTTTCTGCCCAACCCATACTGGGTCAGCGAGCTGCGGCACCTGACGGGGCGCGACGAGCCGGTGGCAAACTTCGTCCTCGAAAAGGTCGGGGGCGCCGCGTTCGTCGAGAAGTACGCCTCGCTCATCCTCGAGGTGCTTCAGGGGTACGCTCGCGAACTCAAGCCCTTCGTGACATTTGCCGTGGGCTGCACGGGCGGCAAACATCGGTCGGTCGCCGTCGCCGAGGCCATCTCCGAAAAACTCCGCGCCTCGGGCCAGGCGGTGCGGACTATCCACAGAGACGTGGGGCGCGAATGAGCGAGGCACCCCATAGACCGCGAATGAACGCCCCGCAGCGAATGAACGGGGCGGACGACGCCAAACGCGGATTTTACGGCCCCAAAGTCGTGGCCCTCGGCGGCGGGCACGGCCTTTTCGCCAGCCTTTCGGCGTTGCGCCTCATGACGCACAACGTCACCGCCGTGGTCACGGTCGCCGACGACGGCGGGTCCTCGGGCAGGCTGCGCAAGGAATTCGGGGTGCTTCCGCCGGGCGACCTTCGAATGGCCCTCTCGGCGCTGTGCGACGACGGCGAATGGGGGCAGACGTGGCGGGACGTCCTCCAGCATCGATTCACGTCCAACGGCCCGATGAGCGGCCACGCGCTCGGCAATCTGTTGATCCTGGCGCTGTGGGAGCAGATGGGCGACTCCGTCCTCGCGCTCGACTGGGTCGGGCAGCTGCTCGGCATCAAGGGGCGCGTGCTCCCGATGTCGCCGGCCCCGCTGGAAATCGAGGCCGTCGTGGACTTCGGCGGGCCCAAGGCGCCCATTCGCGGCCAGGTCGCGGTGGCCAGCACCCCGGGGATCGTCGAGCACATCGGCGTCGTCCCGGAAAATCCCCCCGCCCAGCCCGAAGCCGTCAAGGCGATACTTGACGCCGACTGGGTGATCGTCGGCCCCGGATCGTGGTACACGTCCGTCATTCCCCATTTCCTGGTTCCCAAGCTTCGCGAGGCCCTGTGCACGACGAAGGCGCGAAAGGCCCTCGCGCTCAACCTCAACGCGGACAAAGAGACGAAGGGAATGGGGGCGGCCGCACACATTCGCTCGCTGAAAGACCACTGCCCGGACCTGCGATTCGATATCATTGTCGCCGACCCGACGAGCATCGACGACATCGACGGAGCTGAGAGGGCCGCCACAGAATGCGGAGCACAACTTCTTTTGAGGCAGGTTAGAATGAGCGACGGATCGGCCCGCCACGACCCGCTGCGGCTCGCAGCGGCGTATCGCGACGCGTTTACGGGGGTCTTCGGGGACGTCGCCGGCGCCGAGTGACCCGGCGCGCCCTGCAATCATCAGTCAACGGAAGAAGCCAATGCCAGCATTGACCCAATTAGCCAAAGACGAACTCTCGCAAGTCCGCCCGCGCATGCTCTCGTGCGTGATCGCGGAGGTTTCGACGATGTTTCGCTTTGCCGGCGGATTGCAAATCGCAGGGGGCAAGGTCGCGCTTCACGCGGAACTGAGCCACGCGGCGAGCGCCCGCCACCTGTGGGACCTCGTCTCCCAGGCTTTCAACATAAGCAGCGAGCTTCTGACGGTCTCCTCGTCCATGAGGCAGTCAAACCATTACCTCGTCCGCATCACCAGCAACGGCGAGCGCATCGCTCGCCGACTCGGCCTGCTCGACAGCTACGGCCGACCCGTGCGGGGGCTTCCGCCGGCGATCGTCGGAGGGTCCAAGGCCGACGGCACCGCCGCATGGCGGGGCGCGTTCCTGGCTCGCGGATCCCTCTTGGAGCCGGGACGCAACGCCTCCCTCGAAGTCATCTGCCCCAGCCTCGAATCCTCCTACGCCCTGGGGGGACTGGCGCGGCGCATGGAGATCCCGTACCGCGCGCGCGAATCGCGCGGAGCGCATCGCGTCGACATCCGCGAGGGCGACGCGATCGCCGAAATGCTCACAAGAATGGGCGCCAACGACGTCGTCTTGAAGTGGGAGGAACTGCGCGTCGAGAGGGAAGTCCACGGATCGGCCAACCGCCTTGCCAATTTCGACGACGCAAATATGCGCCGCTCCGCCGACGCCGCCGTCATAGCCGTCATCCGAGTCAAGCGCGCATTCGAAATTCTCGGCGACGACATCCCTGACAATTTGCGCGAAGCAGGCGAATTCCGCATGAAGTACCCGGAGGATTCGCTCAATCTTCTGGGCGAGCGGCTCAACCCGCCTGCCACGAAGGACGCGGTGGCCGGGCGGCTTCGGCGCCTGAACACGATGGCCGACAAGCGCGCCGCCGAATTGGGCGTCCCATCGACGCTCGACGCCGCCCGCGCCGCAGGCCACGACGCCCCCTGACGCGGGCGCTCGAGCCGACGGCCGTTGCCGACGCCAGCCGGCGGAAGTCACATATGCATTCCGACGGCGCCGCCGACGCGGCGAATCGGC
>CAJPTB010000285.1 GCA_905373325.1 uncultured Ancrocorticia sp. | reverse complement strand
GGCGTGGCCAGCGCGAAGTCGGCCTCGGCGGCCACGGACCTCGGAGGGGGAGCCTTCGGCATCCTGTGCTCGTTCATGGTCCCGCCTCTGTCGGCAGTCAAGACGGTCGCCGACCTCGCTATCGACGCCGCCGCGGGAGCAGTCGAAAAGACGGTGGGCGATCTGAAGGCGGTCGCCGATTCCTACGAAGGCACCGACGCAGTGAACTCGCAGACGATCAATCAGATCACGGCGCTCATGGGAGGCCAGTGATGGCTGCCCAAGCGTCGGTGTCCGGCCCCGCGGAAGTGTCGCCGCTGTCCGGCCTCGGCCTCATCGAGGACGGACAGGATCTCAATGAAGCCATGGAAAGCAACTCCTGGGTCGCCGAATCCCTGGCGGCCTTCGGCACGGCCATGGACGTGCAGCAACTCGTGTCAGATCCGCTCCAAACCCTCATGTCGTGGGGAATCTCGTGGCTTCTCGACCACATGTCGCCGCTCAAGGACTGGCTGAACGAGCTCGCGGGCAACCCGGGAGAAGTCCAAGGCTTCGCGGCCACATGGACGTCCATAGGCGAGTCGCTGCAAACCAACTCCGCCGATCTGGCCGGGGCCGTGGCAGGCGACCTCGAGGGGCAAGAAGGCATGGGAATCGCCGCCTACAGCGCCCTGCAAACCGACATCGCCAAGCACGTCGAACTCGCCGGAACCTGCTCGAACGCAATGTCCACCGCCCTGGGCGTGGCTTCGACGATCGTCCAGGTCGTCCACGACTTGGTTCGCGACGCGATCGCCGACATCGTCGCGGCCATTGCGGCGAAAGCCGTCGAACTGGCCATTTCCTGCGGAACCCTGGCCCCCAAGATTGTCGCGGACATCGCGTCTTTGGCCTTGGAATGGGCGGGCAAACTCCGCAGGTACGTCGACGATCTTCTGTCCTCGGGAAAGAGGCTTTCGAAGCTCTCCGACGACCTGTCGGGCCTGTTCACGCGTCTGAAAGACGCCATGGCGAACATCAAGGGCGGGGCGGTAAGCGACGCCATCAAGCAGAGCGACGACGTTGCCTCTTCGACGAGCCACGCCTTGCCCGGCGGATCGAAGGGCATCGAGGTGCCTCCCAAACCGGATCCGATAAACCCCGGGGGAAGCGTCGAAAGACGATGGCCCTACAACGGAGGCCCGGATGGAAACGGCAGTTACGTCGACTATCATCTCGACTCCAAGGGCAATGTAACGATGACTGAAGGCGTTTTCGATGAAGACAACATTGTCAATGCACGCCGAGACACGACGCCCGGCGACGTCAATCATCACCACCGAGGAGGCCTCAGCAGGCTCGACGCAGACGATCGCTCCGCATTCAGGGACGCCCACGGGCTCAAAGGAACGACCGACGACGCGGGCCACATGGCTAACGTCCAGGTGATGCCGCCCACGCGGGCGCGACTGCTCGACGAACAGTTCCCCTTTGACGACGCCTACGGCGGCAGACACGCGGCGGCGCAAGAGCCTCTCGCCACGATGAGGCAGAACTTGGCGGACCCCAACCATCCGGCGCAGACTTGGAGCAGCGCATTCGAAGAGCTTTCTCCGAGAGACCAGAAACTTGTCAAGGATCTGGAAGACCAAGAAAACGGCCTGAACTTCGCCGCTCAGGACAGAAGCCTCAATCGAGGCAGCTTCCGAACGCAGTTCGAGGGGCCGACGCTCGACGCCTCAGGCCCGCGTCAGTTCAGCGTTGAGCAAGTCGGACACAACGCCGGCGGGCGGCCTTCGGGATTCAACGTCTCAAGCAGTACGATCGGCACGAACGGTTCGACATCGACGATCGTGCCTCCGACCTTCTTCCCCAATTGACCATCCTTCATTGAATTCCCTTGGTAAAATGTTGCCTGACGTTGGCGCCTAGCTTAGACACGTCGAATCGACTGATTCGACGCCGCAGCAAAGCGTTTTGCCTTTCACACGGCAACCCAAGAGACAATGCCTGACAGAAACGAGGCGATGCCCCAATGACCGAATCCAATGTCAGCAAACTGCCGCCTTCACAAAAGATAAACGACGAGTACACATTCAAACTGCTGGGCATCCTCAGCAGAGCCGCCCAAGAAACCGCCAAGGGATGGAGCAAACTCGGGTTGCTCCTCAATTTTGATCGCAGCTCCAACAACCTTCTTACCTACTCCGAAGTGGTGTGGAGAGACGAACACTATGACAGCTGGATCTCCGAGAAGGAGCAGGGAGAGCTGATCACAGCAGCTCTGTACTGGCTTAAAGCGCTGATGGAAGCGGGCTTCGACCACTGGACCGCCATGTTCCTGGGGCTTGACTCCAACAGGCGTTTTGTCTGGATACCCAATTACGACGCCGACTACGGCCCCTGGAAGATCGATTTCGACGGCGACAACTGGCCTGCGGTCGAAGAAGGTCTGAAGAAGCTCTAGGACACTTGGACTCTATGCGGAGGGCGGCTCTCCCGAGACGGGGCCGCCCTCCGCCTCGCTTTGGCATCAATGAAAGGACACGACCCGCGTCTCATCACGAGAAACGGGTCTGCCATGCGGTTTCAGCCGACAGTCGGCTCTGTCCTATACAGGCGCCGACGCCTGCCACAAACTCACCGGCTCGACCCTGTCCACAACCGCCTGCAGGAAAGCAAGTCGGACTCTGCTCGCCTCCGGCAGTCTCGGCGATCTCATGCGCGAGCTGCCGGAGGCGAGCGTCCCTTCTGCGAATGCTCTTCCTCAAGGGAGGAAGGTTCAAAGCCAGCGTCTCCAAGAGCTGCAGTTCGCGGAGTCGGCGGCGGGGTCGACATCCCGTTTGCGAACGCCTTCCGCCGGCCTTCTCACACCCCGCGGCTGGCCAGAAGCGAGGTCACCCGCGCGGTGCGCTCGGCTGCGGCGTCGGGGCTGTAGCGGCCGAGGGCGACGTCGTCGGTTATCTTCCCGTCCACAAGCACAAGGACCCTGTCCGCCCGCACCGCGACCATCGGGTCGTGCGTGACGAGAACGACCGTCGTGCCCCGAGCGCGGATCTCCCCCATGATGTCGAGCACCTGCGCCGCCGAGGCGGAGTTGAGCGCGCCGGTCGGCTCGTCGCCGATGACGATCTCCGGGTCGTTGATGAGGGCGCGGCAGATGCTCGCCCGCTGGAGCTGGCCGCCCGAGACCT
>CAJPTB010000284.1 GCA_905373325.1 uncultured Ancrocorticia sp. | reverse complement strand
TCGCCAAGAGATTCTTCTCAAACCCGCCTATCAGCGCGCACTCGCATGGGACGGCAGATCCTGATCGGCCGCGTGGAGGATCCACACGTCCGTCGCCAGGAGTTCGGCGAGGGGGCCGAGGCGGTTTTCGATGCCGGCGGGGTCGATGAGGAAGGTTCCCGCGCCCTCTCGGCGGATTTGGACGACGTACGCCCTTCCCGAGTAGCGGATGCCCATGGCGCGTTCGGTGTCGATAGCGAAAGGGCCGCGTCCGGCGGCCAGAGCGGAGACGGCGTCGTCGATGTCGAGGTTTGTCAGCTCGGGGATCCCTTCGCTTGGGACGTCGAGCGGCTGTATGTCTACCGAATCCGACATTAAAGAGCTCCCGAGGAGCGGGGGAGAGCGGCGACGCCGTCGGGACTCAGGCCGCATACGCTTGCGGCAAAGTCCGCCCAAGCGTCAAGGTGGGCCGAGACGTCGGCATGGTCGGGGCTCCACGAGGCTCTCACCTCGAGGTCGATCGTCGAATCCGTCATGTGCATTCCTGTAAATGTTTCGTTGTAGTTTCGAGTGACCGTTCCCGTCAGGTTGTGATATTCGGCGCCGCGGGCTTCGAGGGATTCGGCCAACCACGTCCAGGATACTTCGCCCAGCAGAGGATCGCCGCCCATGTCGGATTCGACGGGGGCGTTGGCGTAGGCGACTATTCGGATGGTGCCGTCCCACGCGGGCTGGCCTTCGGGGTCGTAGAGAAGCACGAAACGTGCGTTTCCGCGGTAGGAATCGGGATCGAGCGAGGAAGAATCGTTGATTTCGGCTTGAAGCGCCACCGCCCACGGCGCGATTTTCGCCGGGGGAGGTATCTGACTCACGTGGAGTTCGCTGCGGAACGCGTGCCCCTTGAGGGACTCGAGGGCCGTGAGGAACTCGGCGGGCGCTTCGATTTCTGGCACGTCGCAACACTACTCGGACGGAGGGCCCGGGCTGAAGCTGGCGCGCCGAATGCAGGTAGGCTTACACCATGAAGACAAGCAGATTCGAAGATGTAGGTTCGGAATTCGAAAGCTTGGCCGACGAAGCGAAGGTCGATTTGCCTCTCGAACAGACCTCTGCCTGGGAGGTCTTCGACTGGGCCGTGGGCGGGCGGCTTCCGTGGCGCAAGCTCGTGTGGTTGGTCGACGGCGAGCCCAGGGCCTTTCTCACCGCCACGAAGATGCGGGGGCGAGGATTCACGTACCTTTGGGCGAAGCACGGCCCCGTTTGGGTCGGCCGCACTCCCAGCGCGCGGGAGGAGGCGGCGTTTCGCTCCGACCTCGTCAGGGTGGTCCGCGGCCTCGAACCCGAGGTCGATTTCGTCCGGCTTCACGCGCACCATCGCGCCGGCGACCTTCGCGAACTCCTCCAATCGGTCACCTACGACAGAACCGTTGTCCTCGATCTGAGAAAGGACGGGGAAGCCCTCCTCGCTTCGATGAAGAAGCGCGGGCGGCGGGATGTGCGCAAGGCCATGCGCGACGAATCTCTCGTCGCGGCGGACGAGACCGAGGACGCGCACGCCGTTTTCGGCGAGCTGTACGAGCTGCTCGTTGAGACGGGCGAACGCGATTCTTTCGGCATCTTGCCGCAGGAGACGTATGAGGCGATGCTCGTCGGGCTCGGGCCCGAGCACTGCCGTCTGTACACCGTTCGGCGCGAGGGCCGGCCGCTGTGCTGGGGAATCGTCACGACCACCGCCTCCCAGGCCACCTACTATTACGCGGCGTCGAACGACGAGGGCCGAAAAGCAGGCGCCCCCGATCTGCTCGTCTTCGCCATGGCCCGCTTCCTGCGCGAGCGGGGAATCGAGAGTTTCGACCTCATGGGCATCGATTCGGAGCGTGCGCCGCAACTGGCGGGCGTGCGCGGATTTAAGACCAAGTTCAGCGAGGAGATCGCCGAAGTCCCCGGCGCATGGGACGTTCCGGTCTCGCCTTTGCGTTACGAGGCTCTGGTGAAGGCCTTGGCCGCCAAGCGCTGGGCGAGTGCGAAGCTCGGCTCGGTGCGGCAGCGCTTGCGAGGAGCCTT
The DNA here is from genome assembly GCA_905373325.1 of uncultured Ancrocorticia sp. Taxonomy (GTDB): domain Bacteria; phylum Actinomycetota; class Actinomycetes; order Actinomycetales; family Actinomycetaceae; genus Peptidiphaga. The sequence goes on along the minus strand of CAJPTB010000284.1, from coordinate 1,115 downwards.
GGAAGGCGAGGATTCGTAAGGCCGACAGGTCGGGGCTCCAAAGCTGAGAAGGGGCGAGGTCTCCGTTTTCTGGACAGCCTCGCCCCGTCTCCGGCTTCGCCTCTTTCTGGCGGGTTTGCGGTTTACTTGGCTTTGCCTTTGGCCGACGCCTCCTCGCCTTCGCCGGGCGCGTCCTGGCCGGGGGCAGTCCCGTCTTTGCTTTCGTTCCGGCCCCGTTCGGGCGATTCGTCTAAGCCGTTTGGCGCGCCTGATCCGGCTGACGCGTTTGGCGTGGTTGGTTCGGCTGGGCCGCCCGATTCCATTGCGCCCCTAGAAGCGGAGCCTTCGCCTGAGTCGAGTGCGCTGTCTTCCTGGGCCCCGATCTCACTGTCGGCCCTCGTCTCCGCAGGCGTCTCCGTCGCCTGGTCTTTTGACTCTGGGACGGCGTCGTTTACGGAGTCGCCGCCGCCCTCGGCGCTTGGGACGGCGTCGTTTTCGGAATCGGAAGCCGCGTTGTCTTCAGAACCCTCTGCAGCTCCGCCCTCGGAGTCGCCGCCGCCCTCAGAGCCGTGGGTTGCTTCGATTCCGTCGAGGTCGCAGTCGCCCGGGCATTCGACGTTCGCGAACCTTGGGTGGCTCTCCGGAGGAAAGGCGAAATGCGGCTTGATGCACTGGGTCAGCTCCTCGCTGCGGGCTTTCAGGCTCAGCGGGACTTCGCCGTCGACCCTGATGAACACACGCATCGAGTGCTCTTCGACCTTGACGGAATCGCCCGGCTCGTAGCGGCGTTCGGGGTCGATGCGGTTGCCCGTGTCGAGGACGTCGGCCCATGCTCCGCCGTACAGATCGCTCGGAATGGTGAACGTCTGGTCGGCGACGTCGGCGTTGAACATCAGCAGAACGTCGTCGTCGTAGATGTCCTCGCCGCGGTCGTCTGGCTCCCCGATGGCCGAGCCGTTGTAGTAGACCATGAGCGACCGGGCGTAAACGGTGGTCCAGTCCGACTCTTCCATGGTGGTCGCATCGGGACGGAACCATTCGATCTCGCCGATCTCCGAGCGGCCGCCCTTCTTGGAGTCGCCTGCGAGGAAGCGACGCCGCCTGAAAACGGGATGCGCTTTGCGGAACTCTATGAG
>CAJPTB010000283.1 GCA_905373325.1 uncultured Ancrocorticia sp. | reverse complement strand
GCGTCCCAGATCCCACTGGCTGCGCAAAAATCGACGCTGCTTGCCGTTGCCCGCGCCGACGAGGAGAAGCGGCGCCAGGCTGCGACGTCGCGCTGCGCCGGCGTCGAGCAGAGCATCGACCCGGGCGGCATGGGCCCAGCTGGCTGAGAGCTGCTCTGCCAGGCGCCGGCTGTTTTCCCGCGTCCCGTAGCGCGCACGCGCCTCGTCGATCGGGAGGGCGTCTTCGCTTCCGGTGGTTTGGCGGATTCCCCATCGACGAATCTGGGGCCCCACGCGCCACAGGGCCTCGACGGCGGCGCCGGCCAGCTTGTCCATTCCCCGTCGAAGCTTCCCCTCTACATGGAAGCGCGACGGGACCTCGTCTGGAGCGGTGGGGTCGATGAGAACAAGCTGTCTGACCTGGTCGGGGCGGCGAAGCGCCCACTCGATCGCGGCTAGGCCGCCGAGCGAATGCCCGAGGAGGTCGACCTTCGGCGAATCCAATGCTCCGAGCTCGGCGCGAATGTCGTCGGTGTCGGCAGTCAGAGGGACCTTCCAAGAATCGAGTGTGCGGGTGTCCGGCCCCAAGAGGCCCGCCAGCTTCTCGTAGTCTTTCGGAGGGAGCCCCCACCCCGGAAGAATAAACCACGTCATATCGCGTCACCTCGCTCGTCGCGCAGCATAGCTGCATGGACTCTTTTTAAGCCTCCCATTTTCCCATCAATGCCATCACGAAAACTTGTGAAGTTCCTGTAAAATCACTGCTTTCTGCGTGCGATTTCTGTGGAACCCTCGATTGCGGTGGCATTGGACGCCGCGTCACTTACGGCGTCGCCGCACGGCGAACGCTCCTTCCGGGTCGAATCCCGCCGGGGCGAAAGCGATGAGAACCCCAGTCAAGGAAACCTGGATTCGTTGGGCGAGGCCGACGGGGCCGACTCCCAAAAGCTCGGCGCCCGTGAGCAAACCGACGAGGAGAACGACGCTGACCGCAAGCGAGGGGGCCGCGACCCGCATCCCGAGCGAGTAGCGCGCTCGATGGCGGAAAAGGACGATCAGAATGAGGCTGCAAGCGACCGTCACCGTGCCCACTCCCACGGCGACGCTCGAGGCGTCGTGCATCCACTCGTATCGTCCCGCTTCCCCGGCCTCGATTTGCTCGCGGCATTCCGGCAGGGACAAGGCGCAATCCAACGGGGTCACCGTGCTGTCGACGATCGTCGCGAGGGCGAAGGTCAAGAGCCCTGCGGCGAGAGCCTGGCGGAAGAGACAAAGGGAGCCCCAGCCTGCGCGCAGGGCCCTTTTGCCTTGCGCGATTTTGCCTTGCACGATCGAAGCGGATCTTCCAGGGAGTCCGGCTTGGAACCCCGCTTGCCGAACGAAAAGCAGGGTGCCGGAGAAGATGGCGACGCCGCTGAGCAAGTCCGTGAGGCGGAAGAGCCAGCTCTTCGGATACTGGCGCGCCGCCAGTTCGGACAGATAGGAATCGTGGATGCCGAGAGGCCAGCCGATGATCGCTTCGCCTATCGCGCTGATGTATGCCAGAGCGCCGAGCCACAGAAGAAAGGTTGCCAGGCGTTTGAGACCGCGCGGCGACGGGCGGGCATCAACCATGAACAGTTCCCTGCCTCTCAATCGACACCCAAGGACACAGCGCTCCCGCCTCGACATCGCCGCAAGACGGATGAAACAAGTCGAAATTTATCACAACGGCCATAAAATCGCGCGCTGCGAACAAGTAGAAAACGATCAGCAGGAAGAGTCAGAAGGCGCCAACCAAGCGGACTTGGACCCGCCGCACAGGCGCGACCGCGCAGCAATGCCTTCCGCCTCCAAACGCGGGCTCTTGCGCCCCGCGCAAGGGAACAAAGCCGCGGGCAGACTGACGCGCCGCGACTCGTTGGGAGGATGTAGTTCGACCCGCGGCGCATCAGGGGCGCTCCGGCCGATCGACGCATGCGATCGGCGCAAGCGCTTCACTCAGCATACGCTTTCGATCGGCCGGAAGGAGGTTCGACGCGGCCGCCGGTTGCTTCAGTTGTCTTCTTGAGCCGTCCGACGACGGGCCACAAGCAAGCCGCCAAGGGCAAGGAGCACAAGGGCCGCGATGAGGAGCGGAAGCGATTCGGCGCCCGTGTACGCCAGACCCGGCGTGTGCAGGTTGCGCTTGGCAGCCGTCGGCTTGGCTTTGCCTGCATCGGACCCGTCCCCGTTGCGGTTCGCCGGCGATGCATGAGGCACCTGCGATGCATGAGGCACGGAGCGTTCGCCCCGCTTGTGAGCATTGCCCTTCGCGGGATCCGGATCTCCAGTGGGGCTGGGCCGAATGTCTTCTCCCGGCCTGTCGCCGTCGCGGGGCCCGTTGCTGCCGGGGTCTACTGCGCTCGGAAGCGCGGAGCCGGGCGAGGCGTCGCCGCTGGGCCTCGGGGCCTCGGCGGTTGCGCTGGGCTTAACCGTGGCGGTGGGCGCGGCCTTGGGGTTGCTGGGTTTGGCCGTGCCACTGGGTTTCGCCGTGGCGCTTGGAGCAGCGGTGGCGCTCGGCTTCGAGCTTGCGCTTGGCTTGCCGCCGTCGCTCGGGTCGCCGCTTCGGGTCGGTTTGGCGCTGCCGGTGGCGGTGGGCGCGGCCGTGCTGCTAGGACCGGCCGAGGGCGACGCCGAAGGCGCTCCGGGGGCGGCGGACGAAGGCAAAGTGGTCGGCTGCGCCGATCCGCCGCACGCCACAGCGACGGTCAGTCCTTGCTCGGCCCCCACTACTTCGGCGAAATCGGTCCTGACGGTGACGGGAAGCTTGATCTGCTTCCCGGGATTCGCCGCGCATTTGCCGTCGACCTTCACCTTGGCGACTGCACGGCCGGCGCCGTCGGCCGTGATCGTCGCCTTTTCGTTGTTCGCGTCCGGGTCCGCCAACGAGTTGTCCACCGGCGACGTCGCGGACGCCTCCCCCACGTTCACTTTGACGTTCTTCGTCACCGACGGCCCTTCGGAGAAGGAAAGCCCGCGGAGGGAAACGTCAATCGTCTGGCCGTCCTTGACCGGCTCGGAGGGAAGGGTGACCCCGATGGAGGATTTTGCGGCGCGCGGTTTGAGGCCCGGGTTGGCGGCCAGATACGAGTTGAACTTGTCGCGGTCGAGATTGTCGGTGATGATAGGGGCGCCGCCAACCCGGGCCTCAAACCGCGCGCCGCAAAATCCTCCATCGG
>CAJPTB010000282.1 GCA_905373325.1 uncultured Ancrocorticia sp. | reverse complement strand
CGCATGTTCGAACCCTGCCTGCCCGCGCATCGCGGAGATCGCGGCGGCTTCCGCGGCAAACGAACCAGGCGCGGCCCTCGACGGAAGGATCGCACTGTGGCGCGCGGCGAAGCGAGATCTGCCTTCGGCCGAAAGACCCCGTTTCGCCGCGGAGCGGCCTTCAGCGCGCGGCTCGGTTGACGGCCGAGATGATCGCGTTGAAGCTCGCCCGCATCGTCGACGGATCGATTCCGCAGCCCCACAGCGTTTGGCCGGCGACGTCGCACTCGACATAGGCCGCCGCCGTCGCGTCCCGCCCGGAGGCGAGGGCGTGCTCGGCGTAGTCGAGGACGTGCACGTCTACCCCGATCGTCGAGAGCGCGGCGACGAAGGCGTCGATGGGGCCGTTGCCCGAGGCCTCGATGAGGTGGCGCTTGTCCCGCTTGCCCTCGATGCGTTCGACGACCCTCGCCTCGAGGGACGTCGACGATCCGTCGCCGGCGCTGACCGTGGCCGAAGCCAGCCGGTACTTTCCCCACGGCGAGAGGCCGTCGGCTTCGGTGTGCGGAAGGTATTCGTCCGCGAAGATCCTCCACAGCTGTTCGGCGGTGATCTCGCCGCCGAACTTGTCGGCGTGCCGCTGGACGATGCCGGACAGCTCGATCTGCATGCGCCGGGGGAGGTCCAGCTGGCGGGTGCTCGACAGCAGATAGGACACCCCGCCCTTGCCCGACTGCGAGTTCACGCGGACCACGGCCTCATAGGTGCGGCCCACGTCCTTCGGATCGAGGGGAAGGTAGGGAACGTCCCATGTGACCGCGTTCTCGTCGCCGCCGTTCTCGGCGACCCTGCGGGCGCGGTCGGCGAAGCCCTTCTTGATGGCGTCCTGATGGGAGCCCGAGAAGGACGTGTAGACGAGGTCGCCGCCGTAGGGCGTGCGCGGCGGGACGTCCATCTGCGTGCAGTGCTCGACGACACGGCGCACCCGGTCGATGTCGGAGAGGTTGAGCTCGGGGTCGATTCCCTGGCTGAAGAGGTTGAGCGCGAGGGTGACGAGGTCGACGTTGCCGGTCCGCTCGCCCTGGCCGAAGAGGCAGCCTTCGACGCGGTCGACGCCGGCCAGCATGGCCAGCTCGGCCGTGGCGATGCCCGTGCCGCGGTCGTTGTGGTTGTGCGCCGAAAGCACGACGTGTTCGCGTCGCGAGAGGTTTCTGCTCATGTACTCGATCTGGTCGGCGTACACGTTGGGCGTGCACCTTTCGACCGTCGTCGGCAGGTTGATGACGATCTCGCGGTCCGGCCCGGGCTGCCACACGTCCATGACCGCTTCGCACACTTCGAGGGCGAAGTCCAGCTCGGTGTCGACGAAGATTTCGGGCGAGTACTCGAATCCGGCGACGACGTCGTCGCCCAGCGTCTTCTCCATGTAGGCGACGAGCTCCTGCGTGCCGGTCACCGCCAGCTGCTTGGTCGCCTCCTTGTCGTTGTGGAAGACGACGCGGCGGAAGACGGGCGAGGTTGCGTTGTACAGGTGGACGACAGCCCGCGGCAGGCCCTCCAGGGCATCGACGGTCTTGTGGATGATCTCCTGCCGCGACTGGGTGAGGACGGAGATCGTCACGTCCTCTGGCACGAGGCCCTCTTCGACCAGGCTGCGGCAAAACTCGAGGTCTGCCGCGCTGGCGGCGGGAAAGCCGATCTCGATCTCTTTCAGCCCGAGCTCGATGAGCAGTTCGAACATGAGCTTCTTGCGGGCGGGGTCCATCGGCTCGATGAGAGCCTGGTTTCCGTCGCGAAGGTCGGTCGAGAGCCACCGAGGCGCTTTCAGGATGCGATTGTCCGGCCATGTCCTGTCGGGAAGCGAGACGGGATTGACGTCGAGGAAATGCCGATACTTGGCGATCGGCATGCCGGATGGATTTTGGCGGCTGGAACGGCCCTGGGTTTTCATTGCTTTTCTCCTGCTGACAGTGCGCGAGTTGAGGCGACCGGCGCGACGAGACCCGCGACGAGGAGCCGGCCTAGCCCGCCTCGCCGCGGCAGATAAGGAAGAATGCCGCCAGCATGTCGCCAATCATAGCCGCACGGACGGGCGGAGGCGAAGAAAACGCCGATTTTGGCGCGGATGAGAAAAATGCCACGAACCTTCGAATCCGTTGTTCGGCAAGCTTCGAATCCGCTACTCGGGGACTTCCAGATCCGTGGGCTGGTGCCCGAGGGCCGCCTGAACCTCCTGGAGCTGTCGGCCGAATTCGACGGCGGTGGCGGTGCGCTTGTCGACCTCGCGCTCCATCGCGGCCATGAGCACCTCGTCCAAGCGTTCATAGGCGTCGGCGTTGTCGGGCGCGTCGGCCTCCTGCGGCTGCCCCTTGCCCAGGCCGAGCGGTGCGAGTTGGGTGGCGAACATGTGGGTGATGTATTCGCGCCTCGTGAGGGCGTCGTCGGTCGCAAACGGGGCGTGCCCGCTGAGCGCCGTGTAGACGGTCGCCGCAAGCGAGTACACGTCGGCTCTGGCGTCGGCCTGCTGGTTGAGAAGCACCTCCGGGGCCGCCCAGGGAAGCGAGGCGCCCATGACGTCCTGGTTCGTGGCGCCCACGAGGGTGGCGATCCCGAAGTCCCCCAACAGCGGGCGCCCGAATTGGGAGTACAGCACGTTCGCGGGCTTGAGGTCGTGGTGCACGATTCCCATGACGTGCGCGGTGTGCACCGCCGATGCCACCTGGACGCCCATCTTCAGCGCGTCCTCGATCGCCAACGGCCCGTTCGCGAGGCGCTCGGCGAGCGACGGCATCGGGCAGTACTGCATGACCACGTAGGGCTGGCCCGACTCGGCCACGTTGGCGTCGTGTATTTCAACGACGGAAGGATGCCCGGACAGCTGGGCCATGAGGTCGACCTCGTCCCGGAACTGCGAGGAGTCCCCTTCGCCCAGCGCCGTGCGGGAGAGGACCTTGATCGCCACGAGCCGCTTGGGCAGCTGCTCCTCATACAGGTAGACGTCGGAGAATCCCCCGGAGCCGAGGTAGGAGACGAAATGGAAATCGTCGAGCACGGGAGGGGCCGTGTGCGAGCGGCGGGGCGCGCGCGGGCGCACGCTGTGGTCGATGCCGAGCGCCTCCAGACCCCACGAACCGCTCAGCTGGCTGGCCGGCAGGTCGCTTTCGGGCTCGGCCTCCCCTTCGAGGGTCGGCGGCGAGGCGAGGGCCGCCTCGTCTTCGGGGGTGAGGACGTCGATGA
>CAJPTB010000281.1 GCA_905373325.1 uncultured Ancrocorticia sp. | reverse complement strand
GCCGTGATCCCGCCGTACTGGATCCGCACGGCGTCGGCGACGGAATCGTCGTAGAGCTCGGCGATCCTCCGGCGGATGGCCCCGCAGACCTCCTGCGCGTCCTCCGGCGTGGCGACCTCTCCCGTGCCGATGGCCCAGATGGGCTCGTAGGCGATGACCGAAGAGGCGACGTCCTTCCCGCTGAGCTGGGCGAACATCGCGTCGATCTGCCCGACGACGTACTCGACCTGGCGGCCTTCCTTGCGCACTTCCAGCGCCTCGCCGCAGCAGACAATCGGCGTCAGGCCCGCCTCGAGCGCCTTCTTCGCTTTCGCGCCGATGAGCTCGTTCGACTCGCCGTGGTATTCGCGGCGCTCCGAATGGCCGACCACGACATAAGTGCAGCCGAGCTTGACGAGCATGTCCGTGGAGATCTCGCCGGTGTATGCGCCATTGTCGTGGGTCGAGACGTCTTGGGCGCCGAACTTGATCTTCAACCCTTCGGAATCGACGACGGTCTGCACCGTGCGGAGGTCAGTGAACGGCGGGATCACGGCCACCTCCACCTTGGCGTAGTCATGGTCGAGGTCTCCGAGGGACCACGCGAGCTTCTGAACGAGCTGATTGGCCTCGAGGTGGTCGAGGTTCATCTTCCAATTGCCCGCCATAATGGGTGTGCGCGCCATCAGTCCTCCAAAACTGCGATGCCCGGGAGCACCTTGCCCTCGAGGAACTCGAGGGAGGCGCCGCCGCCGGTGGAAATATGGGAAAACTTCGACTCGTCGAAGCCGAGGTTGCGAACGGCCGCGGCCGAGTCGCCGCCGCCGACGATGGTGAATCCGTCGGTGTCCTCCATCGCTTTCGCGATGGCGCGCGTGCCCGCGGAAAATGCGTCGAACTCGAAAACGCCCATGGGGCCGTTCCATACGATCGTCTTCGAGTCGGCGATCGCGTCGGCGTAGGCCTTGGCCGTCTCCGGGCCGATGTCGAGGCCCATCTGGTCGGCCGGAATGGCGCTGGAGGCCACGACGGTCGCGGGGGCGTCGGCCGCAAACTTAGGCGCCACGACGGTGTCGACCGGAATGAGCAGCTTGACGCCGTTCTCCTTGGCCTTCTTCAGGTACTCCGCCGCGGTGGCGACCTGGTCGTCCTCGCGCAGCGAGGTTCCGACCTCGTGCCCTTCGGCGAGCAGGAACGTGTAGGCCATTCCGCCGCCGATGAGGAGCCGGTCGGCCTTGTCGAGCAGGTTCTCGATGACGCCGAGCTTGTCGGAGACCTTCGAGCCTCCGAGCACCACGGTGTAGGGCCGCTCGGGGTTCTTCGTGGCGCGGGAAAGCGAGTCGATCTCCTTGAAGACGAGCTCCCCGGCGGCCGACGGGACGAGCTTGGCGATGTCGTAGACGGACGCCTGCTTGCGATGCACGACGCCGAAGCCGTCGGAGACGAAGACGTCGGCGAGATCGGCGTATTCCTTGGCGAGCTCCTCCCGCTCGGCGTCGACCTTGGAATCCTCGCGCTTGTCGAAGCGGACGTTCTCGAGGAGGACGATCTGGCCGTTCCCCAGCGCGTCGACCTTGGCGTGCGCGTCGGGGCCGACGGTGTCGGCGGCGAGCGGAACGTCTGCGCCGAGAAGCTCCGAAAGGCGCGCGGCCACGGGCGCGAGGGAGAACTCGGGCTTGACCTGGCCCTTGGGCCGGCCAAGGTGGGCCGAGACGACGACGCGCGCGCCGGCGTCGAGGAGCCTCTTAAGGGTGGGAAGGGCGGCGCGAATGCGGCCGTCGTCGGTGATGTTGCGATTCTCGTCGAGTGGGACGTTGAAGTCCGAGCGGACGAAAACCTTCTTGCCGGCGAGATCGCCGAGCGTGTCGATGGTCCTCATGATTTCCTTTCTACGCACAGATGCCCGCACACGCCGAGACGTGCGCGGGCATCATGTCAATTCATTGACGTCAGAGCTTCGAGCCCACCAACTTGGCGAGGTCGACGAGACGGTTGGAGTAGCCCCACTCGTTGTCGTACCAGGAGACGACCTTCACCTGGTTGCCGATGACCTTGGTCAGGCCGGCGTCGAAGATCGAGGAATGCGGATCGGTCTCGATGTCCTTCGAGACGATCGGATCCTCGGTGTAGGCGAGAACGCCCTTGAGCGGGCCCTCGGCCGCGGCCTTGACGGCGGCGTTGACGGACTCCACGGTGACGGGCTTCTCGGCCTCGAAGGTGAGGTCGGTGACAGAGCCGGTCGGCGTGGGAACGCGGAGGGCGTAGCCGTCGAACTTGCCCTTGAGCTCGGGAAGGACGAGGGCGACGGCCTGGGCGGCGCCGGTCTTCGTGGGAACGATGTTGAGGGCGGCGGCGCGGGCGCGGCGCAGATCCTTGTGCGGGCCGTCCTGAAGGTTCTGGTCGGCGGTGTACGCGTGGATCGTGGTCATGAGGCCGCGGACGATTCCGAACTCGTCGTTGAGGACCTTGGCCAGAGGCGCAAGGCAGTTGGTGGTGCAGGAGGCATTCGAAATGATGTCGTGATTCTTGGGGTCGTAATCCTGCTCGTTGACGCCGATGACGAAAGTGGCGTCCTCGTTCTTGGCGGGGGCCGAGATGATGACCTTCTTGGCGCCCGCGTCAAGATGGGCCTTGGCCGCAGTCGCGTCGGTGAAGCGGCCGGTCGACTCGACGACGATGTCCACTCCGAGCTTGCCCCAGGGAAGCTTGGCCGGATCGCGCTCCTCGAGAGCCTTGATCGTCTTGCCGCCAACCGTGATCGAATCTTCGGTGTAGGTCACGTCCTCGTCGAGCTTGCCGAGGATGGAGTCGTACTTGAGCAGGTGTGCGAGCGTCTTGTTGTCGGTCAGGTCGTTGACCGCGACAATCTCGATATCCGCGCCCTGAGCCAGAGCAGCGCGGGTGAAGTTACGGCCGATGCGGCCAAATCCGTTGATGCCAACCTTGACGGTCACTGTTTTCCTCCTAGTGCGCTTTCGCGCAGGTGGTCTTGGCCTGTTCGGCCATCTTGACCGAACGTTGTACGTCCGGTGTACGTCTCAATTCTATTGGGCGAACTGCGAAGAGCCTAGGAATGCCCACATCGTGGGCTGCGACCTTTCCCACACGTCGGCAAGGCGACGGCCCGGGCGTGTGTAGAAAGTCCTAGGCCCGCGCCGATTCGCCGCGTCGGCGGCGCCGTCGGAATGCATATGTGACTTCCGCCGGCGATCGTCGGAGGGTCCAAGGCCGACGGCACCGC
>CAJPTB010000280.1 GCA_905373325.1 uncultured Ancrocorticia sp. | reverse complement strand
ACCGTGGAGGGCTTTGACACACGTTCCCTCATGATCCGCCAGCTGTGGGGCGCCCTGACCTTCCAATGCGGCCGCGAGATGCCCGACTCGGAGCGGCGCGAGGCGTGGACGTTCACCGTGTTCGCGGGGGAGGCGCCGGTTTCGGGCTCCGTTGTCTCGGGGACCGTGCTGCACGGCCAGGTCCGCCAGCGCCTCGGAAAACCGACTCGCGGCATTTCGTCTGCGAGGGTGCGCCCCGCTGTGAGGATTGCGGGCGCCCGAGGCTGAGGGCAGACAGGCCGGGCCCGTCCGGCACCGCGGTCCGAAAGGCCGAAGGCCCGCCCGGCGGGGAAGCGCGTGCGCTTGCTGACGTCCGCGGTGAAAGCCGTCTGCGGCCGAAGAGGCGCTGGCGTTTTCGGGTCTCCCGCTCCGAGGCCAAACGACGTAGACTGTTGGCTTCAGTCCGTATGAAGTCACGCAAAGGGGCGCCCATGGGCAACTTCGACCTTCACAACCTCCCGGATCAAATCGTCGCCGTCGTCGCGACCTTTGTTCTGTGCCTGCTTCTCGGAGTCGAACGCCAATTCCACCAGAAGAACGCCGGCGTTAAGACGCATGTGCTCGTCGGCCTCGGCTCGTGCCTGTTCACGCTCGTCTCGGCCTACGGGTTTACGCCCCCGGATGCGGCGGGTCTGGACCGTTCCCGAATCGCCGCGCAGATCGTCTCGGGCATCGGCTTCCTCGGTGCGGGCGTGATTTTCGTCAACAACGACACCGTCAAGGGCCTGACGACGGCGGCCACGGTGTGGGTGTCCGCCGCGATGGGGATGGCGTGCGGCGCCCACATGATGCCGGTTGCTATCGTCGTTCTTCTGCTGCACTATGCCCTCGTCTTTTTGCTCGGGCCGCTTTCGAACAAGCTTCCCTCGAGTCACCGCAACAACCGGACGGTCATCGAATACGAGTCCGGGCACGGCGTCATGCGCCGAATCCTCCTGACCGCCACCCGCCACGGATACCGGGCCACGGTGAATTCGACGTCGTCGATCACGACGGAAGAAGGGCCGGGAATGCGCGTGGTCATGCGCTTCGAAGGCCCCTATCCGCAGGACGCCCTCATGCGTGCGCTGTCGGAGGTGGAGGGCGTGCAAGCCGTCGACGTCGTTGAATCGGGAGACCTCGACTGAGGCCGCCAAGCCTTCCTTTCGGCAATCGGCGGCTTCTCGGCCGGTGCGCGTTCGCATGCCGTCTGAATTCAGGCGAGCGGGGCGGACGTCGGCGGGCGAAACTGCCTCCGACGGGGCACGGCGGCCTTTTTGGCGTCAGCCCAGCAGGTCGCTGACGACGTCGAGGTATGGGTACTGGGACCAGGCGGAGCGGTCGCCGATGACGTAAAGGCGGTCCTTCGCCCGGCCGACCGTCGCGGTGATGAGATTGGGGTTCTTTGTGACTCTCACCTTCGCCGCGGCCCGGTCGGGGTCGCCGCCCAGGACGAGGATGACCACCTCGGAGCGGCCGCGCGGCATGCTCTGAATCGTCCCGGTCCTCAAGCCCGGCCAGTGGATTGAGGAAAGCATTTCCAATTCGCGCGCAACCTGGGCGAACGGAGTGGCGATGAAGATGCGGTCGGCTGGAACCCCCTCGGGTCTGAGCTTGTCGAGGAGCTCCCTGACGGCGTCGATTTCAAGAGGCTGTACATGGCTTCCGGGATTGCCGGCGGGTATGTCGATCCATGCGCTTTGCTGAATCGACGTCGGCGAGCCGGCGGCGCCGGCGAAAAGCAATCCGTCGTAGGCGATCGCATTGACGATCGAGTGCATCGGCTCTGAGCAGCGGCTCTGCACGCGCAGCGGGATGCCGACCCACAGGCCAGCGGAGGGCTCGCCGTCGGCTCGCTTGCCGGTGTGCAGGGTGGTGCCGTAGCTGCTGACGCGGTCGGCGAGCGTTTGCACGGAGGCCCCCGGGGCGAGCCATTGGGCCGTCCCGTACATCGAGGCGATCGACATGCTCGTCTTCATCGGCACGGCGACGGTGGGTTCCAGGCGCAGGGGGTCGCCGATCGCGACGGTTCGTCGAGCCCGGGCGAGCGTTCCCACCGCCATCTGGGGTCTGACCTCGGCCGCTTCGTCCACTGCAAGCCATCCGAAGGCCTCGCGCCCGATCGAGTGGAACATGCGCGCCGCGGCGGTGAAAGTCGTGCAGACCAGGGGAACGGCGAGGAACAAAAGCTGCCACGCGGCGGTCAGTTTCTCCGGCTCGAGGTTGTTCGGGCAGTTCCCGGCGACGACGTCGGTGGCCGCATCAAGCCCGGGATGGGTGAACTCGGCTGCCGCGCGCAGGAAGGCGGCGTGCAGTTTCAAGGCGGCCAAGAAAAGCTCCGAGCGGGCCTCGTCGAGTTCGACGTCGAGCCAGGGCGTGTTCTGCTCCCGCTCGGCCTCGCTCTGCGGGGCCCCGGGATAGGACTTTCCCCACAGCCGCCGATCCTCTTCGCATTGGCGGGTGAGCCTTGGGATGTCGGCCCGGATCTGGGTCAATTCCTGTTGAATCGCACTGACGCGGCGGGCGCGGGCGCGCACGAGCTCCTCGGCCTGAGCCAGAGCCGCATGGGCGAGCCCGTCTGCCTCCGCCGCGGCGGCCTCCCGTGCGCTGAGCTCGTCGTAGCGTGCCTGCCACCCGCGCTTGGCGCCCCCTCCCGATCCGATCCTGCGGAACAGCCCGGGCTCTTCCTTGCGTTGGCTTTGGACGAGCGCGCTCGCTGCGCGAAGCTCGCGTTCGGCGGACGCCGCCGCGTCGATGAGCTCGGGAACCGAGGCCTCCGCCTCCCGCAAATCCGCCACCGCGACGTAGATCGAGTCTTCGGCGCGGGCGAGGCGAGTGGGGAGCTGGGCGAGTGTGTCGCGCCGCCTTTCGGCGTCGACCCGCTGCTGGAGAAGCGCTTCGACCTTTTTCTCCACCTCTGCGTAGGCTGCGCATGCGTTTGCCCAGTCGGCGAGCCGGAGGTTGTCGCGCCGGATCGTCTGCTCCTCGAGGATCGCGTTCATCCCCGCGACGCCTGCCGTTCCGTCCGCGAACCAGTAATCGCGGCGGAAGGCGGCCTGCTGCGCTTTGGTGTCGAGCTGGGCGGCGACCATCGCCCAAGCCCCCGAGGCGTCGGAGGCTTCGCCGTCCGAAGGCCGGTCCGCGGAGGGGGAGGCTGCGGCGCTCTCGCGATCGCCCGGGGCTCCGGCAAGGGCGGGCGATTCG
>CAJPTB010000279.1 GCA_905373325.1 uncultured Ancrocorticia sp. | reverse complement strand
CCGGCCCGGCTGCGGGATCGCTCGACAGGCGGCCGCTCAAGGCACAAGGGCCGGCCGACGTTCAGGGCTCGGCTGGTGCGGACGTCGAATTTCCCGTCGCGAATGAATCTGGCCTTTCACATGCGCCTTCCGGCGAGGGTTCGCTTGATTCGCGGGACTCCGAGTGGATCGTCGTGGTCAACCCCGACGTCGTCTTTCTGCCCGGCGCCATCGACAAGCTGATCGCCGCCGCGGCCGCGTGGCCTCGCGGGGGAGCCTTCGGGCCGCTTGTGCGCGATCGCGCGGGAACCGTCTACCCCTCCGCACGCAAGTTCCCGCGGCTCGTTTCCGGCGTCGGGCATGCGCTTTTGGGCGGAGTTTGGCCGAACAACCCGTTTTCGCGAGCCTATCGCGAGAACGCCGACACCACGCGGGCCCATGTCGTCGACTGGCTCTCCGGCTCGTGCCTGCTGCTTCGGCGCGAGGCGTTCGACGCCGTCGGAGGGTTCGACGAGTCATACTTCATGTTCTTCGAGGACACGACGTTGGGAGAGCAGCTGGCCTCTGCGGGGTGGCAGAGCGTTTTCATCCCCGACGCCGAAGTGGTGCACGATCAGGGCGCAAGCTGGCGGAACAAGCCAGAGAACATGATCCGCGCGCACCATCGTTCGGCCGCCCGATACCTCGACGGCGTGTACTCCAAGCCTTGGCAGGCGCCGTTGCGCTGGGCGCTGCGAGCCGGGCTGAAAGCGCGGGAGGAGCTGCTTGTCCGCTTGTCACGGCGAGGCGAGAAATAGCCGTCGCGGCGAGGCGAGGGAAGTGGGCGCCGTGCGGAAGGCCGGCGTGGGCTATGGCGGGCGTCGAAGCCCGATTTTGTGTGCCCTTTAGGGGTGAGCGCCGAGTTTCCGGAGTGAAATTTCAAGAAAAGTGCCTTGGCTTGGGTTGAGCGTTCGGAAAAGTGCCTGGACATTGCAACTGCGGGTGTGAAGGCGGGTGCGTCGATGTTGCGATGAGGCTGGCAGTGCGGCGAAATCCGGGGCTTTCGCGTTTTGCCGAGGCCGCCCCGCCAATCGCCGCGAGGCTATGCGCCCTGTTGAGGCGTCCTGTGGACGGTGCAGAGACGCCCTGGCGCGCCGAGATGCTTGACGGGTGTGGCCGTTGCGTCCGGGTGTCCGGCGGTGTTTGTGGGCGCTTTCGGGTTCGGTGGACGTCGCCGAGGCTTGCAGGGGCCTTTGGGGTGCCTGTAAACATGACGAAATGCGGGCTGTGTGGCTGTGGCAAAGCCGCATCGGTTCGTGTGCGCTTATACCTCACATGGTGTGCATTTAGGTTGAAATGTTGCGAATGTGACAAATGTGCATTCTGTTAATTCTGTGATGTATGGTGGATTACCGTTTCTCTTTTGGAGGGAGAAAAATTGGAGGATCAAATATGACCATTCGACGCTTCGCCGGCCTTTCGTTGGCCGCGTCGCTTATCTTCGTGAGCACTCCCGTGTTCGCCTCAGAAAATCCGGTCGCCGGGGCGCGAAATGCATCGGCTGCCGTCAACCAGGCGGCGGCTGCCGCCGACCGCGCGTCGTCCGCTTCGGGCTTGGCCGGGGCAGCCGACGGCAGCGTTCCGACGACCCCGCGGAGCGGCTCGGAGAAAACACAGACTCTTGCCATCACAGACGGCTCGGGCTCCTTGACTCAGACTGGCAAGGACGCCGCCCTGACGGCTTCGGAAGTTGCCGCCGCCTCGGGCGCTGGAACGGACAATGAATCCGAAGCTCAGGCCGGCGCAGAATTCGGAACCCAGGCAGATGCGCCTGCATCCGCAGCCGGAAGCGGCTTTGCCTCCCGGACTTCGGACGGCGCCCGCCTGGCTTCGACCGGGGCAGGCCGGGCGAACGGCCTCGGCGCTTCGGCCAACGGACGTGGGCGGTCCGTTGGCTCCGCGCGGCCGACCGATTTCGCGAAACCCGAAGGGTCCGGGCAACCCGAAGGCTCAGCGCAAACGGACGGCGCCGAGGGCTTGACGGAAAGCACGCCGGCGGCGCAGCAGCCTTCCGTGCAGCAGACGCAAACGGATTCTGCGCAGAACCAGGTTGCTCAGAACCCCGCCGATTCGCAGCAGGGCGGGGCGCCTCAGCCGGCGCAGCAGCCCGAACAGGCGCAGCCGCAGCCCGCTCAATCCGAGCCCGCGCAGGAGGGGCTGCAGTCCGAATCGGTCCAGAAGGCCGATCCGACAAAGCCTCCCAACGGCTACCTTTTCGTCTCCGAACCGCTCTCCGTCGAGGAATTCGCCGTCGCCGGCCTGACATGGAACAAGGGCCAGTCCTTGCCGAGCGGCGCCACCGTCGAAATGCGCACTTTGGACGCCAAGGGATGGTCGGACTGGTACGTCCTATCGGTCGAAGAGGGCGAGGACGGGCGCCCCGGAACGGAGGCCAACGTTTCCGGCGGATCGACGGGCGTTCAGATCCGCATCAAGGGAAGCGGCAGCCTTCCCGCCGGGCTTGCCGTCAACCTCGTCAACGGCGAGGGGCCGACCAAAGAGGTCGCAGACGTCCAAAAGGTCGCGGGGGCTCAACAGCCCGCGGCCGCGAGCCTGACCGCCCCGGTCGCCAACCCCGACGAGAAGCGGTCGATCCTCTCGGGCAAAGCGACGGGCGTAGCCTCGACGTCGCAATTCGGCGGCCCGGCTGCAGCGGCCTCTCCGCAGGGACAGGCCTCCCCGCAAGGCCAGGCCGGCGCTGCGGCGAAGGCCAATGCGCCCGCGGCGCGGCAGCTGACGACTCCGCAGATCGCCGCCGCCGACAACCTCGCACGCATCCACCCGCGCTCGGCATGGGGAGCCGACGAGAGGAAGATGTCGTGGCCGCGTTCTTACGAGAACTTTGAGGGCGCGATCATCCATCACACGGCGGGGTCGAACAACTACAGCCAGGCGCAAGTGCCGGCGACTATTCGGGGCATCTACAGCTACCACTCGATCACCCGCGGATGGGGCGACATCGGATACAACGTCCTCATCGACAAGTACGGCGGGCGTTGGGAGGGCCGCTCGGGCACCCTGGCCGCCCCGCACGGCAAAGTGGTGACCGGCGCGCATGCCGCCCCCCGCAACCAGGGCACCTTCGGGGTCTCGGTTTTAGGCACCTACAGTTCGGCGGCGAGTGTCACACCGCTCATCCGCGAAACCTTCTCCGACGTCATCGCCGCGCGCTTCGTTCTCGGCGGCGTCAATCCGAACAGCCGAGGCACGATGACGGTTCCGA
>CAJPTB010000278.1 GCA_905373325.1 uncultured Ancrocorticia sp. | reverse complement strand
CATGGCTCGAGTCGACGGGCGCGGGGGGGGCCGCGGTGACCTACCGCCTGCGCGACTGGCTCTTCTCCCGCCAGCGCTATTGGGGCGAGCCGTTCCCCATCGTTTGGGACGAGGAGGGCCGGCCGCACGCGCTTCCCGAAGACTGCCTGCCCGTGGAACTGCCGGAGATCAGCGACTACTCGCCGCGCACCTTCGACCCCGAGGACGCCGACTCTTCGCCGGAGCCGCCGCTAGGCCGCGCCGAGGAGTGGCTGGACGTCGAACTCGATTTGGGCGACGGCCTCAAACGGTACAGGCGCGAGACGAACACGATGCCGCAGTGGGCGGGATCGTGCTGGTACGAACTGCGCTACATCGACCCCCACAACGAAGCCGAGTTCGTCGATCCGACAAACGAGGCCTACTGGATGGGTCCGCGCCCGGACGCCGGAAACATCACGGGCGGCACCGATCTGTACGTCGGCGGCGTCGAGCACGCGGTCCTCCATCTCCTCTACGCGCGCTTTTGGCACAAAGTGCTTTTCGACCTCGGCTACGTCAGCTCCTCCGAGCCCTTCCACAAGCTTTTCAACCAGGGCTACGTCCAGGCCTACGCCTACACGGACGCACGCGGCCAGTACGTCCCGGCCGAGGAAGTCGTGGAGGCGGGGACCGACGAGAACGGCGAGACGCTCTACACATGGAAAGGCGAGCCCGTCTCCCGCGAATACGGGAAGATGGGCAAGTCGTTGAAGAACATCGTCACGCCCGACGATATTTGCGACGATTACGGGGCCGACACGTTCCGACTGTACGAGATGTCGATGGGCCCGCTGGACATGTCGCGCCCGTGGGAGACGAGAGCCGTCGTCGGTTCCCAGCGTTTCCTCCAGCGGCTGTGGCGCAACGTCGTCGACGAGCAAACCGGCGAGGTGACCGTGGCCGACGTTCCCGTCGACGGAGAGACGGCCAAGCTGCTCGCCCGGACGATCGCGGACGTCCGCAACGACTACGACGGGATGCGCATCAACACCGCCATCGCGAAAATGATCGTTCTGAACAACCATCTGACGTCCCTGGCCAAGGTGCCCAGGGAGGCGGCCGAGAGCCTTGTTCTCATGGTCTCGCCGGTTGCGCCTCACATAGCCGAGGAGCTCTGGGGTAAGCTCGGACATGAGTCTTCGCTTGCCGACGCTCCGTTCCCGGAGGTGGGCGACGAGTCGCTTCTCGTCGACGAGAACGTGACATGCGTCGTTCAGGTCCAGGGGAAGGTCCGCGATCGCCTGGAGGTGCCCGCCGACGTCTCCGAGGAGGACCTGGTTCAGCGCGCACTCGCATCGGAGCGGATCGCGAAGTTCCTCGACGGCGAGCCTCGCAAGGTGATTGTTCGCGCACCGGGACTCGTCAACATCGTCCCCTGAGGATCCATCGTCCCTAAGGAAGTGCCATGACAAAGAACGTCCCCGCGGTGACCCAGCACGAATTCGACGGGCTGCCCGCTTGGAAGCTGACCTCCCCGACCGGCGCCGAGGCGCTGGTCGCCGAGCGGGGGGCGACGCTCATTTCGTGGCAGCCTCGGCCGGAGGTCGAGGTCATAGACGGATACGAGTCCGCCGAAGAGCTCGAGGCGCAGACAGGGGACAGGAGCCTCGTCATGCTGCCCTGGTGCGGGCGGATCGCCGAGGGAACGTACTCCTTCGGCGGCGCGCGATACAAGCTCGCCGAACGCGCCGAGTCCGCGGGTTTGGGCGGCAGAGCCGGGGGCATTGACTTCGGCAGAGTCGGGCGGGGGCCGGCGCTTGTGCTTCGCGGACGCATGCCGGGCGACTCCGGGTACCCGTGGAACATCGACGTCACGGTGGTTTTCGCACTTGACGCCGGAATCAACGGAGAGGAACACCTTTCGGTGTCGATAAGCGCCGAGAACACGTCCGATTCCGCCGCGCCCCTTTCCATGGGCTGGCATCCGTACATTAAGATGCCCGGCGTGAGAGGCATATCGAATCTGTCCCTCACGATCCCCGCCAGAACCAAGGTGCTGACCGACGCGCGGATCGTTCCGCTTCCCGGCGATTCGGCCTTCGCGGGGGTCGCCGCGCCGGTTCGCTTCGACTACCTCGGGACGACGAAGATCGACCAGTCTTACACGAACCTCGTCCCCGACGTCGACGGAGTGGTGTGCACCGAACTCAAAGACCCGGTGCGCTCTACCAGGGTGCGCCTGACCCAGGTCCTCCTCGGAGACGTCGGCGGGCACCTCCAGGCGATCGCGGACCCGTCGCCCACGTCTTCACCGGCGACGGGCTTCCCCGCGACGAGCGTCAGTCGATAGCCCTCGAACCGTGCTCCGCCCTTTCGGACGCTTTCCGCCGCGCCGATTCGGCGGTTCGCCTTCCATTGGGGCCGGGTGAGACCCGGACGATCACGGCGACGCTGACCTACATAGGCGGATAGGCCGAGCAACGGCTGCGCTGCAGGACGGGCCGCGCCCGGCGCCGTTGCAACCGCCGGTGCGCCGAGAAAGTGCGCGGCCGCGCCGTCGGCGTTGCGAACGGCTCTACCTGCGCCGCGAGCCGAACAGCGTTCGGGTGATGCTCGACCCCAGTGACCGCCCGATTGAGCGCACAACCGAATCGATCGCCGCCTCCTTGCGCTTTTCTTGACGCTCGGCGCGGCGCTCGTCGGCCTTGCGTTGACGTTCGGCCTCTTTGGCGGCTTCGCGTTCCTCCCGTTCGGCCGCCTTGGCGGCGGCCTTCGCCTCTGCTTCGAGCTCTTTCAGGCGGCGCTTTTCGGCCTCCGCCGCTGCCTTCTCCGCTTCCTTTTCCTCTTTGGCCTGTTCCTTCGCGGTTTCGGCCGCTGCCTTCTCAGCTTCGACGCGCGCCGCGAGGAGCTCGAACGCGCTCTCCGGGTCCACCGGGTCCTTGTACTTGGCCATGAACGGCGACGCCGACAAACACGCGGAGACGGCCCCGGGCGAGGACGGCCCCATGACCGCTGCGGGGGCCCACAGGCGCGTGGGCGCGACCGGCGTCGGGCGTCCTTTCGGGTCGAGCACCGTGACGACGGCCTCGCCGGTGCCGAGGCCGGGAAGAACCTTCAGGAGGTCGAGCGGCGATGAAGGGAAAGTGTCCACAGTCGCCTTGAGGGCCTTTTGATCGTTCGGCGTGTGGGCCCGCAGCGCATGTTGGACGCGGGAGCCGAGTTGGGCGAGCACGTCCTCGGGAACGTCTTTCGGCGACTGCGTGACGAAGAAGATTCCGACGCCTTTGGAGCGGATGA
>CAJPTB010000277.1 GCA_905373325.1 uncultured Ancrocorticia sp. | reverse complement strand
GTGCCTTGGCGTCGGTGTAGGGGCTGCGGTTTCCCTGGAAGTATTCGAGGACGAGGACGCCGTCGGACCCCGGAGGGATGTCCTTGGACGCTTCGTTCAGCACTTCGTAAGGGGAGGGACCCCCGTTTTTGGCCGACTCCACGAGGTCTTTCGCGGAGTTCTCGAGGAACCAGCGGATCACCGACCCCGTCGAGGCCTGGGAGGCCTCGATCGTGTACTGCCCCCGAACGAGGGCGTCCGTGTGCGCGCCGAACATTCCCGCGCCGTAGAGCGGAATGGCGCTCTGGGCGAGAAGGCAGTTGCTCGAACCGGTGATGAGCGCCATGCGCCCGGGGGCGAGCACGTTCATTCCGATCATTCCCGCCTCGGCGTCGATGCCGCCCTGGGCCACGGGAGTGCCAGCGACAAGGCCGAGCTCCTCCGCGGCCTCGGGAGAGAGGGCTCCCAGCGGCTCGCCCATCGCGTTGACCTGGGAGGGCATCTTGTCCATGAGGTCGCCCACCCCCAGCCGCTCGTAAAAGTCGACCGGGAAGCCTCCGTGGTCGTTGTTGTGGTACATCTTCAGCGAGGCCGAGCACAGGTTGACGGCGGGGCGTCCGGTCAGCCGCAGCCCCATCCAATCGGGGGCGTCGAGTATCCACGCGGAGCGCGCCCACACGTCAGGCTCGTTCTCCTTGAGCCACATCGCCTTGAAAACGAACCATTCGGCGGACGCCGGATCTTTGCCTTCCCCGTTGTACAGGCGCGCCCAGTGGTCGATCTCCGAGGCCCTGTCCGCCTGTTCGCTGGCGCGCACGTCGGCCCACATGATCGCGTTTCTCAAGGGCCTTTCGGCGTCGTCGAGGGCGACAAGCGTGGCCGACGTCGCGTCAAAGCCGATGCCCGCGATCTGAGCGGGGTCGATCCCCGAACGTGACAGAGCTGCTCGGGTGGAGGCGACCAGCGCCCGCCACCATTCGTCGACGTCCTGCTCCACCCAGCTCGGATGGGGGTGAATCGCCGTCACGGGGGTGTTGTGGAAGGCGAACGGCCTTCCACGGTCATCGAAAAGTCCCACTCGGCATCCACCCGTGCCGAGGTCGATACCCATGTAGACCTGGGTCATAGTGTCGCTCCTCATCGATCGACTTGTACGTGCTTTCCAAGTTTTTCAAGTGTTCGCACGGCGGTCAATTCTCCCGACGCCGAACTCACGCCCCAGGTTGCGCACGGCCCGATGCCCGAAGACGCACGTGGCTCAAGTCCGGGGCGCCCGTGGCTCAAGCCCGAGGGTGCGCCTGGGCGAAGGCCGCCCGCAGGCGTTCGGAGCTGACGTGCGTGTATCGCTGGGTGGTTCCGAGCGACGCGTGGCCGAGTATCTCCTGGACGGTGCGCAGATCCGAGCCGCCGTCCAGAAGGTGCGTGGCCGCGGAATGCCGCAGATCGTGCGGCGATATGTCGGGAACCCCCGCGCCCGCGGCGAGCCGGTGGATCGACTGGCGGAGCGTGCGCGGATCGAGCCGCCCGCCTCGCGCTCCGAGGAACAACGCCCTGTTGGGACGCACAAGGAGCTGCGCCCTCGCCGGAAGATACGCGGTGAGGGCACGCCTGGCGGGGACGCCGAAGGGGACGATTCTTTCTTTGTCTCCTTTGCCTATGACTCGCAATGTCGAATCCGCGCCGAGCGAATCGACGTCCAATGAGCACAGCTCGCTGATGCGAATTCCCGATGCGTACAGGAGCTCGACGGCGGCGTGGTCGCGAAGCGCGAGCGGATCGCCCGAGGCCGCCAGGCGCCCGGCGTGCTCCGCGAGCCGGCGAGCCTGCTCCTGATTGAGCACGCGCGGCAAGGCATTGTCTGCGCGCGGGGCTTTGAGCCGGGCGGCGGCGTCGACGTCGGTGTGGCCCTTTCGCTGCAGCCATCGGCAGAACGTGCGGATCGCGGCTGAATGCCGCGCCAGGGTGGATCGCGAGCACCCCTTCGCCTGGCTGTGGGCGAGCCACGCACGGACGTCTGCGAGTTCAAGTCCGTGCAGGTCCATGGGCTCTTCGACGTCGCCGCCCGCGATCTCCCATATGAACTCCAGGAGGGAGCGCGCCTCGCGGACGTAGGCGACGACCGTGTTCTCCGAGAGCCCCCTGCGCAGCCTGAGCTCACGCTCGTAGGCGTCCAACGTTTCCTCGATCCGCACACGTCAAGGGTAAGTTATCGGCCTTTTCGAGCCAGCTTCCACAGCCCGGCGTTGCGCGCGGCAATCCCCTGCCTTTCGAGCCTCCCCAGCCCAGTCAGAGCCTCCGTCACAGAGACTCCGGCCACCGCCGCGATCTTTTCCACCGGCGCCCCGCGGGAAACCGGCAGCGCCTCGCATACGCGGGACGCCAACGGGTCAAGCACGTCGAGGGCGAGCTGCCTCTCGGTTTGCAATCCTCCCGGGGGCGGCGGCTCTCCCGGCCCGGGTTGCCCGCCAAGCTTCGCTTCCATTCCCATGAGTTCGAGGACCTCGCAGGTCTGCGTCACGCAGGCGGCCCCTTCTCTGAGCAGCCGGTGGCATCCAGAGGATCTGGGGGACGTGACCGGGCCCGGAAACGCTCCAACGGGGCGTCCGATCGACATGGCGTGGTGGGCCGTGGATATCGCTCCGGATCGAAAGGGCGCTTCGACGACGACTACGGCTCGCGAGAGCGCCGCAATGATCCGATTGCGGGAAAGGAAACGATGCTTGTGCGGGGCGGCCCCCGGAGGCGCCTCGGAGCAGACTGCCCCTCCGCGCCGCAGAATCTCAAGGTACAGGTCAGCGTGGGAGGCCGGATAGTACCTGTCGACGCCGCAGGCCGAAACGGCGACTGTGTATCCGTCGGCGGCAAGCGCGCCCCTGTGCGCGGCGACGTCGATGCCGAACGCTCCTCCCGAAACGACGTTGACGCCCGAATCGGCAAGCTCGTATGCGACGTCGGTCGCGATTTTCACGCCGTACGGGGAGGAATCGCGCGATCCGACGACGGCCGCGCCCGCCCTGGCGAGCACCTTGCCGTCGCCTCGGAACCACAGGCCGAGCGGCCGGGTGTCGCCTAGATCGTCGAGGGCGGCGGGCCACAGCGGGTCGCCTGGCATGACGAAGCCCATGGCGCCGTCCGATTCGACGACGCCCGGGCCGAGGGCGGCAAGCCGCGTCTTCCATCGGGCCTTGGCCTTCGCCAAGCCGCGTCCCGCGCCGTCCCCGCATCCGGCGACGGTCCAATGCTCGGCGAAGCCCCCGAGCCCGGCGACGCTTCCGGACGCGGGCCCAAAAGAGAAGGCGAATCC
>CAJPTB010000276.1 GCA_905373325.1 uncultured Ancrocorticia sp. | reverse complement strand
GACGAAGACGACAACAAGAAAGCAGTATCCAACCTCTGGAGGCGTCGGTGAAAGACGGAATGCAAGTAGATCCCTCCGCGCTAAGCGGGCATGCGGCAAAGATAGCGGAAATCAGCACAAGCGTGGGCGGCTCGACCTCCGCCCTGACATCCACGAGTCTGACGGGGCAAGCCTTCGGCGATCTGTGCTCGTTCCTCGTTTCGCCTTTTGAGTCGGCGAAAAAAGAGGCGGACGCGGTCATCACGGCGTCGGCGGCCGCCATCGATTTGACAGTGTCCGACCTGCGCACGACGGCAAGTTCCTACGAGACCGCGGATTCGGAATCCACGCGCGATTTCCGCAAGCTGGGAGAGATCCTGGGAGGCACGAATGTCTAAAGATGCAAACAACGATTCCCCCACCCCATTCTCAGGGCTGGGCCTCGTCCAGGAAGGGCAGGCACTGGCCGAGCGCATCGAGGGCCAATCCTGGGTCAGCCCTTCGCTCAACAGCCTAAGCCCCGGCGGAGGCTCCGGATCCTTCTCGATGAAGCCGGTCGAATTGCTTTCCTCGCTCGGCGCCTCGTGGCTTTTGGACCACCTGTCGCCGCTCAAAGACTGGCTCGACCAACTCGCCAGCGACCCGACGCAGACGGAGAACTTCGCCCAGGCGTGGAGCTCAGTGGCGGACTCGCTCCAGAGCAACGCCGACGACCTGCTGCGTTCCATCCACGCGGACGTCTCCCCCTTGGACGGAACGACGGTCTCGACTTACTCCGATCTTCAGAGCGACGTCGCAAAGCACGTCGACTTGGCGGGAACCTGCTCGCACGCACTGTCGACGGGACTCACTGTGGCTTCAAACCTCGTCGTGACGGTCCACAACACGATTAGCGAAGCCATCGGCGAGATCGTTTCCAGCGTGGTGGACCGTTCCGGAGAATTCGCGGTCTCGCTTCAAGCGACAATGCCCAAGGTCATCACCGAGGTCTCGTCTCTCTCGCTTGAATGGGCGAACAAGATGCGTCGGAATCTTGACGATCTGCTCAATTCCACGCAAGAGCTCGCAAAAATGACGAAGGAGACCGAGGACCTCTTCAAGCGTCTGCACACCGCGATGGCAAGCGTAAACGGAGGGAACAACAACGATCCCAACTCGGATTCGTCGCCGCATTCCTCCGACCGCGTGACTATCGGCGAGTCTGCCGAGCAAGAGAACGCGCCCGCCGCCGAGGAGGCCAGCGCCTCCGAAGGCGCAGCGGAAAGCGGGTCCGGAGGCCTCGGAGGAGGCAACAGCATGCGGGAAGGCATCGAGTCCGCAAGGCAGAGCCTAGGGAGCATCGACCGCGAGGCCGGACCCGACGCCGAAACGGACAGAGCCGCCCTCGATCCCGACGAAGACGGCGGCAGACCCTTCGTCCCCAAGGGGAAGCACAGTCTCTGACGTCGTTGGACGCGGCCGTTCGCCAATGAGTCGCGTCCAGCGGCGCCGGCGGAGCACCTGCCCGCAGGCGCTTCCCCCGGCCACGCGGGCGCTTCACCGCTTCGCCGGCTCGGCTGGAGCAGCGTCGGCGCCGTTGCCGGCCCCGCTTTTTCTAAGGGGCCGTTGCGCCGGAGCTATCATTCAAAGGAGCACGGAAGGAGAACCGCATGAGCGAAGAGGAGCACGATCAAGACGGGCAAGGCCAAGGCGGGCAGGATCAAAGCGAACAGGAGTTCGGGAAGGCGGCGCACAATCGGATCGACTTCGTCGAGTTCCCTGCGCCGGACCGCGAGGCCCTGCGCCAAGCCCAGGAATTCTACACCCGCACCTTTGGATGGAGATACCAGAAATGGGGCGAGGACTACATCGACACCGCGGACAGCGGCGTCGGCAGCGGCCTTGCTTCCGACGAGCCGACGTCGGCACCCCTCGCCGTCGTCTACGTCGTCGACCTGGAACACATGCGGGAGGAAGTCGAGCGAAACGGCGGCGTCATTGTTCGGGACATCTTCAGTTTCCCCGGGGGCAGGAGATTCCATTTCAAAGACCCCGCGGGAAACGAGCTGGCGGCTTGGTCGGAGTAGCCTTGACCGGAACAAACGCCGACGGGCACGCAAGGGTCAGCCTAGGCCGGTGTGAGAAGGCTCGGCACAGGCTCGCCCGAAGGCCCAGGTCTCGGCTGGCCCGAAGGCGCCGGTTTGGGCTGGCCCAAAAGTGCGGTCTGGGATGGCTCAAAGGCGCCATCTGGGCTGATCCGAGAGTTCGACGTAGGCGATTCTGGGCGCCGGGTTGGCGCGAGAGGTCCGCAAACCACACGGGCGATGCCCCAAGGGCGGCGCGAGTTTGCCATTCGGTTCGGAAGGACAGCGGCCGCCCAGTTCGAAAGGACAGCGGCCGTTCGGTTCAAATGGACAGCGGCCGTCCAGTTGGGGAGGGCCGCGCGACTCGTTAGGGAAAGCTCCACGCGAGGCCGAATGACGCTCGTCCGCATGGCGTGAAACGGCAGAAGATCGCGAATATGCACAATGTTTTAAATTATCTTGCATCTAGTTTTACCTATTGAAAACACCTAGCGTCCAGCCGCATATAGAACTACTATCGTGCCATAGCTAAACATTTTCAGAGGCTGAGAGTGAAAGGCTTCGCATGGATACACCGCATAAGCAGAGTCAGGACGGGGAGGGCGCAGTCGAGGCCCTCGTCGCACGTTTCGATCTGCTCCTGGGAAAGCTCGACTCAATATCTTCGAGCATGGCCCGCATTGAGAACGCCGTTGTGCCGGAGCCCCCTCTCGTCGGCGTCGGGCCGGCCAGGGCGCAGGACGACGCGGCATCCGACCGGGCGTCGCTTGAGGCGGCGCCCCACGAAACCGCGGCCTTCGAAGAGACGGAAGACCGCACGGGTCTGAAGGAGGACCCGGGCAGGCCGGGCGACACGAGACGGCCCGACGGCGCAAGCCGCCCGAGCGACGTCGATCGGGCGGGCGGCGTCGACCGGACGGGCGGCCGCACTTCCGCGGACGCTAAGATCGGCGAGCTTCCCTTCCCCGAATCGACGGCCTACGTGGCGGTCCCAACAAGCCATGCGAGACCGGATGCGATCACGGCTCGCTACGTCGTGGAGACTCCTCACGATCCGCACCTCGAAGGCTCCGCGGCGTCCGCCGCTTCTGCGGCATCGGCGTCGGCCGCATCCGACTCTGCCGTTTCCGCGGCGTCCGCCAACGAGAGCGGCGATTTCCGAGTCGATGCGCCCGACGTTCAAGTCGCGGGCGTCGAGCCAGTCTTTGAGCGGCGACAGGTGGTCCAAAAGCCACGAGGCGCCG
>CAJPTB010000275.1 GCA_905373325.1 uncultured Ancrocorticia sp. | reverse complement strand
GGCTTTCCTTCTCCGAAGGGCCGTCGGTGATGATAGGGGCGCCGCCAGCGGTCAGGGCGTCGAACGAGTCGCCGCCGGAAAGCAGGAAGGTGACCGAGCCGACCGTGTACTTGCGGTTGAGGTCGAGCGGCTTTCCGTTGACCGTCACAGACGTGATGCGATTGCCGTAAGGCTTGGCCGGGTCAAAGGTGTACTTTACGTTCCGCGACAGGCCCAGTTTAAGCATGGGCCGGGAATTCTGGGTATTGAGGTTGGTCTTCCACTGCTGCTCGAGGGCCTTCTTGAAATCCGCGCCCGTGATCGTCACATACCCCAGCTGGTTGGAGAAGGGCTGGACGGCGAAGGTCTGACGGTAGGTGATGTCTCCGTTCGCCGACGGGACGAGGTCGGCGCGCAGCCCTCCGGCGTTGATCGCGCCGATGTCCACCGGCTTGCCTTCTTTCGTGATCACAGTCTCCTGAAGGGAGTCCGCGGCAAGGTCGCCGAGCGAGGACTCGATGCCGCGGTTGGAACCGGGGTCGGGCGCTTCGCCGTTCGACGAGAAGACGCCGCGGGAAAACGCCGAGCCGTAGCCCGTGGCCACCACCTTGTCGCCGGCCGCCTTGGAATCCTCCACCGCCTTGTCGACGATCTGCTTGATCGTCTGCTTCTCGCCGCATTGGGCCACTTCCGAAGCGGGAATGAGCTTGGCCTCGGAGCGCACAACCTTTTTCGCCGCCTTGTCGTAGGTGATCTGCAGGTTGCCGAGGTTGTCGGTGTACGATCCGGAGGCTATGGCCGAGAGCTTGTTGCCCCGAGCCCCGTTCACCATCGAGAACTTGTAGGGCACATGCGTGTCGCCGCCCATGATTCCGTCGACGGCCGGGCCCATTTTCGGGTAGTTGTTCTTGACGTCGTCGTCGAGCATGGCGATCACGACGTCGGCCTGGCCGGAGTCTTTGAGCTCCTTGGCCATCGTGTTGATCTTGGGAATCGGGTCGTTGAACGTCAACCCCGCCGTGGCGCCCGGGCTGAGCTTGTAGGGCACGTCGCCCGCGATGGCCCCGATGAAGGCGACTCGGACGCCGGAGGCCGACGTCCATATCACTTTGTCGCCAAGGTACCGGCCCATGCCGTCCACGTTCGCGCCGAGGTACGGGAATCCGACCTTCGTGTACCCTCCTGTTCCGTCGATGCGATGCTTGAAGACGTCGACGCCGAGGTCGAGCTCGTGGTTGCCGATCGTCGAGGCCACGGGTTTGAGCTCGTTGAGCGCCGCGATGGTCGGATTGTCCTGCAGCGAGCCGGATGTGAAGGGCGAGGCTCCGATGTTGTCGCCGAGCAGCGTGAAGGAGGAGTCGCCGTTGGCGGTGCGGGCCTTGTCGAGGTAGCAGCCGACCGCCGAAACGCCGGATTCGGTGACGGCCCCGTTCTTGCTCGCCTTCTCGATGTGGCCGTGGACGTCGGTCAGGTTGTACAGATCGAGAGTCACGGTTCCATTCGCCTCGGCGGGCGCGTTCGAGCTCGGGGCCGCAGGCGCATTCGCACTCGGGACGGCGGTCGAGCTCGGGGCCGGTGCGCCCGGGTTCGGGGCGGCGGGCTTGGGAACCCGCGGCTGCGCCGGTTGAGTATGCGCCGGTTGCGGCGGCGTCGGCTTGTACGTCGGCCGGCCGTCCGCGGAAATCTGCGAATCGGAGGAGCCCCCGGGGGTTCCGCGCCCGTCGGCGTGAGCCGCAATCGGTGCAATCAGCAGTGATAACGTTGCCGCGCCGCCGAAAAGGGAACGCAGCCGTGTCTTCGTCATCGAATCTCCTCGCGTGAATATGTTGTTTGAGTAACATTTGACCACACGGAAAGACCGCTGTCGATTTGCCACGAGGAGTTGTGGACAAGAAGGCCCTGTTCAGAGCCTGCGCACCGCCGCCGGTCGACTTGGAACCCCGCTGCCGCACCGTCTCGGACCTGCCGCGAAGCCGGCCAGAGCGAAGCGGCACACGGATCTTGAAGGCATCCCCTAGGACCTGCCGTCAGGCCCGCCCAGAACCCTCGGGCTCCAACCGCCGCGCAATTCTGCGAAGCGCGATTCGGCCTACCGCGCCTCAGCCGACGGAACGCCCCTCGGCGGCGCCCTCCGTGCCCTCCGTCGCCGGCGCCCAGCCGAGGGCGGGCGCGACGTAGTCGGCGAAGTTCTTGAGAATCCTGAAGTTGACATCCACACCCAGCGGGTTGGGAATCGTCAAAAGCAGGGTGTCGGCCGCCTCGATCGCGGGATCGGCCTTGAGCTGTTCGACGAGCACGTCGGGCTCGGCGGCGTACGTTCGGCCGAAGGTCGTTTTGGTGGCGCCTTCGAGGTAGCCGACCTGATCCTCCCCCTCGCCGCGGACGCCGAACAGCTGTCGGTCCTCCTCGGCGACCAGCGGAAAGATCGTGCGGGAGACCGAGACCCTGGGCGTCCAGCCGTGGCCCGCCTCCTTCCATGCCGCGCGGTATCTGGCGATCTGCTCGGCCTGAATCTCCCCGAAGGAGGCGCCGTCGGATTCTTGCACCAAGGTCGAGCTCATAAGGTTCACGCCGTCGCGCGCGGCCTGTTCAGCCGTTTTGTGCGACCCAGAACCCCACCAAATACGCCGCTCCAGACCCGGGGACTGCGGGAAGACGGGCAGCGGAATTCCCGGTTTGTACAGGGCGGGGTACTGTTCTTCCAGCGGCGCCGATCGCGCCACTCCCGCGCCGCGGACCGCCGCCATGAACAGTTCGAACTTCTGCCGGGCCATGTCGGCGCCGTTGGCTTGGCCGCCGCGATATCCAAAGGCCTCCCATCCGCGCTCCGCAGGCTCGGGCGAACCGCGCGAAACGCCGAGCGCCACGCGCCCCTCGGCGATGAGGTCCAATGCCGCCGCCTCTTCCGCGAGATAGAGGGGATTTTCGTAGCGCAGGTCGATGACGCCCGTGCCCACTTCGATGTTCTTCGTCGACGCCGCAATCGCCGCGAGGATCGGCATGGGCGAGGATCCTTGGGGAGCGAAATGGTGGACGCGGAAGTATGCGCCGTTGACGCCGATCTCGTCCGCGGCCCGCGCGAGCTCGATCTGCTGGCGGAGCGTCTCTCCGGCGAGCGGCCCGTGTTTGCCGTCGAGCGAATGATGGCCAAAGCTGAGGAATCCGAATGACTTCATAGTTGAAGATTAAATCATCTGCGAGCCCGTGTCGATATGAGGTGGCTCACGGCGCCCCGCCGGCGACTCACAGCACTGTCGCGAGCGCGGCCGCATGGACAAGGGCGGCGAAGGCGGCGCCGACAGCCATTCC
>CAJPTB010000274.1 GCA_905373325.1 uncultured Ancrocorticia sp. | reverse complement strand
CATCGACACGCCCGGACACGTCGATTTCACGGTCGAGGTCGAGCGCTCCCTGCGTGTGCTCGACGGCGCCGTCGCCGTCTTCGACGGCAAGGAAGGCGTCGAGCCCCAGTCGGAGACCGTCTGGCGCCAGGCCGACAAGTACAACGTCCCGCGCATCTGCTTCATCAACAAGATGGACAAGCTGGGCGCGAATTTCGATTTCTCGGTCCAAACGATCAAGGATCGCCTCCAGGCCACCCCGATCGTCGTGACTTTCCCGATCGGCGTCGAGAACGAGTTCGACGGCGTCGTCGACGTCCTCAAAATGAAGGCCGTCCGCTTTCCCGACACCGACGACAAGGGCCAGCCCACCAAGGGCATCCTCGTCGTCGAGGAGGACATCCCCGCCGACCTTCTGGACAAAGCGGAGGAATACCACCTCGAAGCGGTCGAGGCCGCGGCCGAGGCCAACGAGGAACTGATGGAAAAGTACCTCGAAGGCGGCGAGCTCACCCTCGACGAAATCAAGAAGGGCTTGCGCATCCGCACGATCGCCGGCGAGATTTACCCGGTCTTCTGCGGCTCCGCGTATAAGAATAAGGGCGTCCAGCCTATGCTCGACGGCGTTGTGGACTACCTGCCCTCACCCCTCGACATCCCCGACGTCCCGGGATTCCGCCCCGGACACGAGGACGAGGCCGATTCCCGCAAGGCGAGCGAGAAGGAGCCCTTCGCGGCACTGGCCTTCAAGATCGCGGTTCATCCCTTCTACGGCAAACTCACCTACATCCGCGTCTACTCCGGCAAAGCGGAGCAGGGCGTCCAGGTGTTCAACGCCACGAAGGGCAAGAAGGAGCGCATCGGAAAGATGTTCCAGATGCATTCCAACCGGGAGAACCCCGTCGAGGTTGCGCACGCCGGGCACATCTACGCCTTCGTCGGCCTCAAGGAGACGACGACGGGCGACACCCTGTGCGCCATCGACAAGCCCATCGTCCTGGAGTCCATGACATTCCCGGATCCCGTCATCCACGTGGCGATCGAACCGAGGTCGAAGAACGACCAGGAGAGGCTCTCGACGGCCATCCAGAAGCTGGCTGAGGAGGATCCCACCTTCACCGTCCGCCAGGACGAGGAGACCGGCCAGACTGTCATCGGCGGAATGGGCGAGCTCCACCTCGACATCCTCGTGGATCGGATGAAGCGCGAATTCAAGGTCGACGCGAACGTCGGCGCCCCGATGGTCGCCTACCGCGAGACCATCCGCAAGAAGGTCGACAAGATCGAGTACACGCACAAGAAGCAGACGGGCGGCTCCGGCCAGTTCGCGCGCGTTCTTGTGACGTTCGAACCCCTCGTCGACGCCGAGGACGGAGCGACCTACGAGTTTGCCAACGCCGTTACCGGCGGACGCGTGCCCCGCGAGTACATCCCGTCGGTCGACGCGGGCATTCAAGAGGCCATGCAGTCCGGCGTGCTCGCCGGCTACCCCATGGTGGGAGTCAAGGCGACCCTGGAAGACGGCGCCTACCACGAAGTCGACTCGTCGGAAATGGCCTTCAAGATCGCCGGCAACATGGTGCTCAAGGAGGGCGCGAAGCGCGCCAACCCCGTGCTCCTCGAACCGGTCATGGATGTTGAGGTCCGCACTCCCGAGGAGTACATGGGCGATGTCATCGGCGATCTCAACTCCCGCCGTGGCATGATCAAGTCCATGGAGGACGCGACCGGCGTCAAGATCGTTCGCGCCCTGGTCCCGCTCAGTGAGATGTTCGGATACGTCGGTGATCTCCGCTCCAAGACCCAGGGGCGGGCGGTCTACACGATGCAGATGGACTCTTATGCCGAGGTTCCCAAGAACGTCGCTGACGAGATCATCAAGAAGACCCGGGGCGAGTGACGTCCCAGCGGTCCTGTACAATCAGAAACCGTAAGAAATCAACTTAAGCCGGGTCTGATGCTTCCTGCATCTCACTCACAAGCTGAAAGTCAAACAAGAGTCCCAGGAGGGCCCAAGTGGCAAAGGCCAAGTACGACAAGTCCAAGCCGCACATGAACATCGGCACGATCGGTCACGTCGACCACGGTAAGACGACGCTGACCGCCGCCATCACCAAGGTTCTGGCTGACAAGTACCCGGAGCTGAACGAGTTCACTCCGTTCGACGAAGTCGACAACGCTCCCGAGGAGCGTCAGCGCGGCATCACCATCAACGTCTCCCACGTTGAGTACCAGACCGACAAGCGTCACTACGCTCACGTCGACGCCCCCGGGCACGCCGATTACATCAAGAACATGATCACCGGCGCGGCCCAGATGGACGGCGCCATCCTGGTCGTCGCCGCAACCGACGGCCCGATGGCGCAGACCCGCGAGCACGTTCTGCTCGCCCGCCAGGTCGGCGTGCCCGACCTCATCGTCGCCCTCAACAAGGCCGACATGGTCGACGACGAGGAGATCCTCGAGCTCGTCGAGATGGAGGTTCGCGAGCTCCTCTCATCGCAGGAGTACGACGGCGACAACATTCCCGTCGTCCGCGTCTCCGCCCTCAAGGCCCTCGACGGCGACGCCGAGTGGGTCAGCTCCATCGAGGAGCTCATGAGCCAGGTCGACAACTACTTCCCGGATCCGGTTCGCGATCTCGACAAGCCGTTCCTCATGCCGATTGAGGACGTCTTCACGATCACCGGCCGTGGAACCGTCGTCACCGGACGCGTCGAGCGCGGTCTGCTCAACATCAACGAAGAGGTCGAGATCCTCGGCATCCGCCCGACCCAGAAGACCACCGTCACCGGCATCGAGATGTTCCACAAGCAGATGGACCACGCCGACGCCGGCGAGAACTGCGGCCTGCTCCTTCGCGGCACCAAGCGCGAGGAAGTCGAGCGCGGCCAGGTCGTCGCCAAGCCCGGCACGATCACCCCGCACACCAACTTCGAGGCCCAGGTCTACGTTCTGAAGAAGGAAGAGGGCGGCCGTCACAACCCGTTCTTCTCGAACTACCGTCCGCAGTTCTACTTCCGCACCACGGACGTCACCGGCGTCATCACGCTGCCCGAGGGCACCGAGATGGTCATGCCCGGCGACAACACCGAGATGACGGTCGAGCTCATCCAGCCGATCGCCATGGAAGAGGGCCTCGGCTTCGCCATCCGCGAGGGCGGCCGCACCGTCGGCTCCGGCCGAGTCACGAAGATCATCAAGTGACGTTCGATCGCTGAGGTCGTCGGGCGCTCTGTTCGCTCGTGTCCATCGGCGACGAGGCTCCTAGATCGCGTTCCGATCGCTTGATCTAACAGGAAGGCCCGCTGCTCCAAGCAG
>CAJPTB010000273.1 GCA_905373325.1 uncultured Ancrocorticia sp. | reverse complement strand
GATCTCGGGGCCCGTCGCGTTGACGGTGAAGGCGGCGGCCTCTTTCTCCTCCGCGGCGTCGACGGCGGTGAACGCCGCGACGTTGACGACCACGTCGACGTCTTTGACGATCTCGCGCACGCTCGCGGGGTCGGTGATGTCGATCCCGTCGATGTCGACGGCGATGAGATCGTGGCCGTCCTTGACGACGCGCGCGGTCAAATCCTGCCCGAGCATGCCCTTGGCGCCTGCTATCAACCAGCGCATGAGATTTCCTTCCTCAAAGATGATCTGCCGCAGCAATTGTAGCCCCAGAACTGCGGCCCCGGCCGCCGTCGGCGAACCCTGCCCGCGCGGAGGCGTCCGCCGCGGCTAAGCCGTCGCCCCGTTGACTCCCGCCTGTCACGGCCGGCGCCGTCGCCCCGCCGACGTGCGCTCATCGCGTCCGGCGCCGTCGCCCCGGACGCGCCGGCCTCGCCCTCCGCAGCCTTGCAGCGGCCTCGGCTTCCGCGGCGACGCCGGCCACGGCCCCGCATTAGAATGGACGCGTCTCATTCAAGACGGCCCACGGAGCCGCCGAACCTCGGCCCGCGGCCGCAAACATGGAAGGACCGCAATGCAGATCCGAGAGCTGAAGATTCCGGGCGCCTGGGAGATCACGCCGAAGCAGTTCCCCGACGACCGCGGGGTTTTCCTCGAAGCGTACAAGTCGAGCGCGTTCGAGAAAGCCGTGGGCCACAGGCTCGACCTGCGCCAGGCCAACGTCTCGGTGTCGAAGGCAGGGACCGTGCGCGGAATCCACTTCGCCGACGTCCCCCCGTCGCAGGCCAAGTACGTCGTGTGCCCGCGCGGGGCAGTCCTCGACTTCGCCATCGACATCCGAGTCGGCTCGCCGACCTTCGGCAAATGGGATTCGGTTCTTCTGGACGACGTCGATCGCAGGGCCATCTATCTCTCGGAAGGCTTGGGCCACGCATTCATCGCCCTCGAAGACAACTCGACCGTCATGTACATGTGCTCGGCCGAGTACGCGCCCGGGCGCGAGCACGGCGTCTCCCCCGTCTGCCCGGAGGTCGCGCTCGATTTCCCGAAGACGGGGCGCGACGGCTCCCCGCTGGAGCTCCTGCTGTCCGAAAAGGACACGGCCGCCCCGAATCTGACCGAGGCGCGCGAGTCCGGGCTTCTGCCCACGTGGGACGCCGTGCAGGCATACCTCGCGACGCTGTGATCGCCGCCGTCGTCGTCACGTACCACCCCGGCGACGTCTCCGCCCTCCTGGCGGAGCTCGCCGGCCAATGCGACAGCGTGATCGCGGTGGACAACGGTTCGGACCCGGCCGAAGTGGAGGCTTTGCGGAAGGCCTGCGACCAGGCGGGCGCCAGGCTCCTCGAGCTGGGGGAGAATCTGGGAATCGCCGCAGCCCAGAATCGCGGCGTCGAGCTGGCGCAGAGCTTGGCCGCCGAGACGCCGGAATCGAATTTCGTGTTGTTGAGCGACCAGGATTCGATGCCCGCTCCCGACATGGTCGCCCGGCTCCTCGAGGCGATCGAGGAGGACCCGGCGATCGCGGCCGTCGGCCCGCTCCCCTCCGAGGAGCGCGAGGGCGCCGACGAGCTCGTCTACGTCGACCGCGGGTGGGCGCCGAAGCGCGCCAGCCGCTCGGAGCTTGGCCTGCCGCGCCTGGACGTCGCCTTCCTCATTGCCTCGGGCTGCCTCATCCGGCTCTCGGCCCTGGCGTCCGTGGGAAAAATGCGAGAGGACCTCTTCATCGACCACGTCGACCTCGAATGGGGGGTGCGCGCGAGGAAGGCGGGCTGGCGCCTTGTCGCGGTCCCGGCTGCCAAGCTGACGCATTCGCTCGGCGACGACGTCGTCCGGCTCCCGGGCCGCGACCAGCCCGTCCACGTTCACAGCCCGATCCGCAACTATTACATTCTGCGCAACACGATTGCGCTCGTGCGCACGAGCCTTCTGCCCGGAAAGTGGCGGATCCGTTACTGCTACTGGGCGGCCAAGTACGCGGCGTTCAACGCCTTCGCGGCGGGCGACGGCAAGGCGCGCAGGAAGATGCTGCGCAAGGCCGCCGCCGACGGATTCAAAGGCAGGCTCGGGCCGTTCCAGGAGTGAAGCGGCCGAGAGGCGCTCGTCCGCGACGCCGCGCGTCGTCGGCTCGGGAATCGCGTCTCGGCCGCCGCAGGCCTTAACTACACACCGCGTTGCGGACGGCGAGCAGATAGGTCTGCCCGAAGCGCGTCGTCGGCTCGAGGATCGCGCTTTCGGCCCACTCGTTCCAGGCGTTGACGAACAGCAGACGGTCCTTCGCCTCGCGCGGGGCGACGACGCGCACGAGCCCGGCGATCCAACGGTGGAAGGTGTAGGGATTCGAGCCGTACCACGCGTCGGCCTTCCACTGGCGGCGGGCGGTGTTGTCGAAGCCGACCATGGCCCCGGGGTACTCGTCGTCGGCCAGGCTCGGCGCCGCATGCAGGGACGCCTTGACCGTGGCCCGATAGCTCATGAAATTGCCGCGCCAGCGGCCGTCGAGGCCGACCTCCGTCGCCGGCCCCGCAACCCACGGCAGGTTGTGCGGCGGGAACTGGAGCGTGCCGTCCAGTCCGGTCTCGCGGAACCCTTGGCCGAGGCCGTCGAACTCCTCGGCGACGGCCACGGCGAGCACCTTGAGCTCGCCGACTCCTGCGGCGCGGGCGCGCTCCCTCCAGGTCGCGACGACCTCGGGGAAATTGTCCATCTGCGCCGGGCGGTAGACCGCGATGAGCGCCTTGCCGTCGACCCGCACGTACCTGGGGTCGAGGAGGAACTCCATGACGTCGTCGATGAAATCCTCCGCCGGCACCTGTGAATAGTCCTGGCCGATGAGGACGTCTTGCGAGCGCCCGTCCCAGCGCCTCGTCCAGTTTTCATTGGCCCACATGATGCAGAACGGGAAGTCGAGGCCGGAGGCCTTGAGCTTCTCAATGGGCCTGTTGAGGATCCTCTTTCCGGAGAACCAGTAGTAGTAATACATGAATGCGCCGATGCCGTTGGCAGCGGCGAGGTCGGCCTGGTCCATGCGCACCCGGTCGAGCTCGAGGTCGTAGTACCCGAGGTCCGTCGGCTGCTTGGGCTGATAATGGCCGCGCCAGGCGGGAATCGCGGCTGCTACATTCGACCATTCGGTGAAGCCCCGCCCCCACCAGCGGTTGTTCTCCTCCGACTCGTGGAACTGCGGCAGGTAGAAGGGTATGACGTTCGCCGCAGCCGTGCGGGAGGCGCCCGGCTCGAACCTGCGCCAGCCGCGCGCGTCGTATCCCGGCTCGGAGGCCAGCTTCGCCAGCCGAGGCGCCTCGACGGTCCGCA
>CAJPTB010000272.1 GCA_905373325.1 uncultured Ancrocorticia sp. | reverse complement strand
CCTCGTGCGCGATCGTTTTGGGCAGGAGCGATGAGGCGTAGTTGCCTCCGGTCTTCGCGTCGCCCATCCCTCCGGGGCCGGCGCGGTGGAAGTCGCGTTCCACCCACACGTCGATCGGCTGGAAGCCGTTGGCAAAGTAGGCCCCTGAAGGCGATGCGACTGCCAAGTAATCGTAGCGTTCGGCGGCGCGAACGCCCAAGAACGCTTCGGATGCGAAGACGAACGGCCTGAGGTAGAGGGAGGAGCCGGGGACGTCGGGAACCCACGCGGCGTCTTGGCGCACGAGGTTGACAAGCGATCCGATGAAGGCCTCATGTTCGAGCTCGGGTATAGCCAACCGGCGATTGGAGTGGTTGAGGCGGGCCGCGTTGTACGTGGGCCTAAACGTCCAGATCGAACCGTCCTCGTGACGGTAGGCCTTCAGCCCCTCGAACGTTTCCTGGCCGTAGTGCAGCACCGCGCCGGCGGGGCCCATGGAGAGCGGGCCGTAGGCTTCGATCCTGAAATCATGCCACCCTTTGTCAGGCGTCCACACGGCGTGGGCCATGTGATCGGAGAACTGCTTTCCGAATCCCGGGGCGGCGAGCACTCCTTCGCGCTCGGCCTCGCTCGCCGGATGCAGGTTGGGCCTGACATCCCATGTGCCGGCGAGGTCGTCGGCGGCGGGCACCGCCTCCATCGACGCCAGTTCAAGATCCGTGTAACTCATAAGATCACTTCTTTCTCGGGGCAATGAGTCGATTCTAGTGCCAGATCGGGCGCCGGACGATTCCGATCGCCTCGGCGATCCATGCGCCGCACGGCTCGCCGCGCGCCCGTTCCCGCGTGCGGCAAGGCCCGCGCCTCAGCCGCGGACCAAGGCCGCGAGGGCGTTTCCGACGTCCGACGTCGAACGTTCCAAAGGCGTGCCCGCCTCGGCTGCAGCAGCCCTCGCGACCATGTCGGATTCGATCGCTTTCTCGATCGCCCGGGCGTGCTCGGCGAGCCCGAGGTGGTCGAACATGAGAGCCACCGAGGCGACGGTCGCCGTGGGGTCGGCGATCTGCTTGCCCGCGATGTCGGGGGCCGAGCCGTGGATGGGCTCGAACATGGACGGAAAGACCTTCTCGGGGTTGATGTTCCCGGAGGCGGCAAGCCCTATCCCGCCGGTTATCGCGCCGGCTTCGTCGGTGAGGATGTCTCCGAACAGGTTGTCCGTCGCGATCACGTCGAATCTGGCGGGATCGGTGACCAGGAAGATCGTCGCGGCGTCCACGTGCATGTAGTCGACTGCGACGTCGGGATACTCTGCGCCGACCTCCTCGACGACGCGCCGCCACAGCCCGCCGGCGTTGACCAGCACGTTGTGCTTGTGCACATATGTGAGCTTCTTGCGGGGGCGCGCTTGAGCCTTGGCGAAGGCGTATCGCACCACGCGTTCTACGCCGTAGGCGGTGTTGACTGAGACTTCGGTCGCTATTTCGTGGGGGGTTCCCTGCCGGACGGCGCCGCCGTTGCCGCAGTAAAGCCCCTCGGTCCCTTCGCGAACCACGAGGAAGTCGATGTCGCCCGGGGCAGCCAGCGGCGTCGGCACTCCCGGATAGTGCCTGTTCGGCCGGAGGTTGACGTAATGGTCGAGAGCAAAACGCAGCTTGAGGAGGAGACCGCGCTCCAGCACGCCAGAGGGAACTCGGGGATCGCCTATCGCCCCCAAGAGGATCGCGTCGCGCCCCTTGATGTCTTCGAGGTCTGCGTCCGTGAGAATCTCGCCCGTTGCGAGGTACCGGCGAGCGCCAAGGTCGTATGTGTGGGTTGCGATTTCGGGCCCGCCGAGGGTTTCGCGCACGGCATCGAGAACCTTCAGGCCTTCCGCCACAACTTCGGGGCCTATTCCGTCGCCGGGAATCACTGCGAGGTCTATGGACGTCATGGATCTAGGATATCGGCTGTTCAAAATACGGGATTCTCATCTCATTATTCGGACGGCTTTCGCGTTGGGTCGGCTTGCCTTCGAAGCCAAGGCGAACGGGATGCGAGCCCGGCCTCGCATCAACAACGGGGTTTGGGCGCCGCGCGGGACGCCCCGCAGAAGCGCCCATTCCGTAGGATTTCGAGGCTTGCGGCATCTCCAGGGTCAGGCGATCGGGCTTACGGGATCTCCAGGGACCAATTGCCTCCCGTGGTGTCGATCAAAATCAAACTTTCGCCGGTCTTCGCCGGGATTGTGACGTCCTTTTCTACGGCTGCTTTTTGTTCTTTGATGAAAGAGTTCGCTTTGGAGCTGCCGTCGGTGGGCCACAGGGTGCCGGTGACTCGCCCTTTGGAGGTGTTGCCAACGTACTTGAAGGTCGCCGACGCCTCGCCCCCGCGATACAAGAACGCCTCATACGAGTTTCCTGCTATCGTCGCACCCTTCGAGACCGTTGGAATAGAAGAGATCGGATAAACGCGGATCATCCACGGGCCGGGAGCCGTCACCCTGATCTTCGCCGTCTGTTTCCCGTTGGCGAAGGCGTCGAGCGGGAAGGTGCCCGTCGTCTTCTCGTCCTTGACCATTCCCCCGAAACGTTCCGTTTGCGATCCGCCGGCATCCTGCGCCTCGACAAGGAAGAATCCGTAGTTCGACGCCGGGTTGATTTCAAAGTAAAGAAGAACAGGCTGACTTCCCTGGGGCTTTTGGATGTCTATCGTTTGGGGGCCGTCGCCCTGGTACTCCTTGAACGTGCCGGTGAGCGCAGGCCGGGTCGGTTTGGAGGGGGCGACCGTGCTCGCCGGAGTGCTTTCGTCGTCCGTCGGCTCGTCGGGGTCGGGACTCTTGCTTCGAGGCGACGTCGTCGCGGACGTGGACGGCGAGGACTTGGCGGTGGGTCCGTCGTCCTTGTCGTCTTTCATCAGCTTCGGCACGAAGATGATCGCGGCCGCGATGGCGATGACAGCCACCACCGATAGGACCGCTAAACCGGCTTTGCTTGTGAGGAAGGACTTCCGGGGCGTTCCGTCAAGGCCGAAGGGCATGCCCGTCCCGAAGTCCGACGAGGCTCCGTAGGTCGGCTGGCTCAACCCCTGGCCGTGGTCGGAGTAGTCGGCTCCCGCCCCAGGGAGCGCCCCTCCCGCCATCTGGCTTTCGGGGGCCGGAGTTCCAGGCTCCGCGGGCTGCCCGATCCCGGCTTGCACGGCGAATCCCGATTGTGGGCCGGCCGACGGAGTGAATCCCGACCGCCCTGAGGAACCCTCGTGCCCCTGCTGGCTTGAAGGGCCCTGGAACCTGGGCTGGCCTGACGAGCCCGGGCCCGCAAAACCCGATGGAGCCGAAGACATCGACGTCGATGCCACCCTTCTGCCTTCCGCCTCGTCGCCGTC
>CAJPTB010000271.1 GCA_905373325.1 uncultured Ancrocorticia sp. | reverse complement strand
GGCCATGCACAACCATCGACAGCATCACGACCCCGCCGACGACGAAGTGACGGAAGAAAGCGACCTCGACGGCATCGCGCGGCTGGCCGAGGAGATAGCAGCAAACGGAATGCCCGTGAACGTGCAGCTCGACGCTGAAGTCGCCGACGCGATCTCCCTGCGAACGCTGGCCGCCTTTGTGGATTGGGTGCGCGTCCGCACCGACGACCTAGAGCGGGCGCGCGACATTCGCTCGGAGCTGCGGGAGCTCGCGGCGTCCAACGGGCGGAGCGTGAGGGTCCTCGGGGAGCTGGGCATTGTGATATCCGGGTCGATGAGGGCGGCCAACGAGCGCGCGCTCCTCGTCGCGGACATGGTCGGAGCCCCCCTTTTCGAGGGGAAGGCCTCCGTCGTGGGCACGGTGTCCGACGTCGCCGACGCCTTCGAGCGTTGGATCGGCACTGGGGCGGCTGACGGCCTCATCTTCCTTCCCGCGTCGCTTCCCACAGATCTCGCCTCGCTCATACGCGGCGTCGTCCCGCTCTTGGCTGCGCGCGCCCAGATCGAGGCCGCGTGACGCGAGCCCGTTTGAGGCGGCCTGGCGCGAGCCGGTTCGGCGCGAGCGATTTAAACGAAGGGGCGGCCGACGCGCCGCGCCGACCGCCCCAAGGGCGTGCAAAGGCCGATCAGCCTTTCATTTCGTTGATCTTGGCGCGCACCTCGTCCATGTCGAGCTCCTTGACCTGTTTGATGAGGTCCTCGAGGGAAGCCTTGGGAAGGGCTCCGGCCTGAGAGAAAACGCGGACGCCGTCGCGGAAGGCCATGACCGTGGGAATCGAGGTGATTCCGAATTCGCCGGCGAGCGCCTGCTGGTCCTCGGTGTCGACTTTGCCGAACACGACGTCGGGATGGGCTTCCGAAGCCGCCTCGAAAACGGGCCCGAACTGACGGCACGGGCCGCACCACGAGGCCCAAAAGTCGAGCAGGACGATTCCCTCCTTGATCGTGTCGTTGAAGTTGTCGATCGTGACGGCTTGAGTTGCCATTGCCTGTTGCCTTTCGTTTAGGTCCTGTACGGATAAGTCAACGTTGCCTCCGTCCACACTATTCCCCGGTGCGCGGGCGCCTCGCGGCTATGCGCTAGCAGCGGAATCGACGGAGAGAGAAACAAAGCCGAGCGGCGTAGGCTTTCGTACATGGCATATGCGAACAGAGAGGCTGCGCGGAAGGCCGCGGAGGCGGTTTTCGCGTCGAAGACGGAAGAAGGCGGCCGTGCCTAAGACCGACGTTCAGGTTCCCATCGACGTCGTCCCCGGGAGGAAACGGCGCATCGGGATAATGGGCGGCACGTTCGACCCCATTCACCACGGGCATCTAGTTGCGGCTTCGGAGGTGCTGAGCGTTTTCAACCTAGACGAGGTCGTTTTCGTGCCCACCGGAAGGCAGCCGTACAAACGCGACCGAAAGGTGACGTTGGCGGAACACCGCTATTTGATGGCGGTCATCGCGACGGCTTCGAATCCGCGGTTCTCGGTTTCCCGCGTCGACATTGAGCGCGGCGGGACGACATACACGATCGACACCCTTCGCGATCTGCGAAAGGCGTACCCAGACGCGGATTTTTTCTTTATCACAGGCGCCGACGTGCTTCCGCAGATCCTCGAATGGAAAGACTCGGAGGATCTGTGGTCTATGGCTCATTTCGTTGGAGTGACGCGGGCCGGACACCAGCTGGACACTACGGGTCTGCCCCCCGAGGGAATTACGCTGATGGAGGTCCCGGCCATGGCGATTTCTTCCACGGATTGCCGCGCGCGCGTGGCTTCTGGCGTTCAGCCGTGGTATCTAGTCCCCGACGGCGTGGTTCAGTACATTGCCAAATATCGGCTCTACAAGGCGGGCTGACGTGCGGGAGACCTGGCGAGGCTTTGGGCGAAACGCCGATGTAAAGTCGGAATATCCGCGTCAGTCGGATAAACTGAAACCCTTGAACGACGTCTCTGAGGCGTTGGCGTCGGGATAAACGCCGCCCAGGGCAGCGGGAAGGAATATGTATGAGTGACGAACAGCCGAGGATGTCACGGCGCGAAATGAGGGCAAAGGGCCTTCTCGCGCCGATCCTAGACGGCGCGTCCCCACTTGACGATCTCACCCCCACCGCGGAGATACGTCTCAAGCGCCTGACGCGCAAAGAGATGCGTGAACGTGAGGCGGGGCTGACGCGAGAAGATTCCGGAAGCTCGGCTTCCGACGGACATGGACAGACCGCTTCCACAGGCGGTTCGACGGAGGGCGTCGGCGCGCACGGACGTTTCCCGTCGGCGATTCCCGAAAGGGCCGGCAGCGCACACGAGCCGGCGTCGAGGGCGTCGCATGTGGATTCAAGCAGGACTTCGACGCACCACGGCGGGCATGCGGCCCCCGCAGAGGGGTTTTCTACGACGGGCAACATCACCCCCGTTGCGACGGTGGCCGCGGCGGAGGTCGGGCTCGTCGAAGGCCGCTGGCCGGCAGAGGCCGACGACAAAGGCGGCAAAGGCACGTCAGGCGGGCCAGGCGGCTCGCCCGTCGCCGGAGGCCGGAAGCCGGGCGCGGACTCGATCGCTTTGTCCGAGGGGACCGGCTCTTTTGCCGGCGTCGTTCCCGGTACGCCCGACGAAACGCATAGGGGGACGGATTCGGCAGACGGACCTTCCCAGGCAGACGGCCGCCAGGCGGGCACGCCGTTCCGGAACCAGCCGAGCTCTTCCCAATCGACGACGGGAACGATTCAGCCGACGCCGAGTCCGTTCCAATCGATTCCAAGCGCGGCCCAGCCGACGCCCAGCGGGCCCCATGCTTCGCCGAATGCGACTCAATCCTTCGACAACCCGATGGCCTCTCGTGAGAACGAGACTGAGGCGTTCGACGCAGCCGGGCGCAGTTCCGTCTTCTCCCGTTTCGACGGCGGCGGCGTCGGCACGGCCGAAGGCCCCGACACCAAGGACCGCCAGACCAGCCGTTTCCCGGAGGCGAACGAGGGCGATTCCGCTTCGCCCCGCCCCACGACCGAGGAGCAATACGATCCGCGGGCCTCGCTCAAGGCGCCATTGCTGGAGAGGCTGCGGCGCGAAAGCGAACCGGGCAGCGAGGAGAAGTATTCCGATTTCGCGCCAGTTCCCACCCCCGCCGGCGAAGTGAGGTCGATCGATCCCGAAGCCGGCTCCGCGGCAGTCGAGAGCGAGTACGAGGAGCAGCTCGGAGACATCGCCGAGGAGGATGAGAAGCCCCGTGGATGGCTCAT
Organism: uncultured Ancrocorticia sp.; assembly: GCA_905373325.1. Taxonomy (GTDB): domain Bacteria; phylum Actinomycetota; class Actinomycetes; order Actinomycetales; family Actinomycetaceae; genus Peptidiphaga. The sequence goes on along the minus strand of CAJPTB010000271.1, from coordinate 89 downwards.
GACAATCGTGGCGATCCTCATCGGCCTGCTGGTCGGCCTCGAGCGCAGGTTGCACGTCGCTGCCGGATGCGACGAAATTGCGGACGATG
>CAJPTB010000270.1 GCA_905373325.1 uncultured Ancrocorticia sp. | reverse complement strand
CGGAGCGCGAGGATCGGCCTGCTCGTCAACCCGACGAGCAGGCGCGGGCTCGCCGAACGCGACGGCATACACGCGGCGCGCTGCCTGCGCGCCCTGGGCTTCGACGTCGTCGATCTGACCGCGGGATCCGCGGAGGAAGCCGCGCGCATGAGCTCAGCCGCCGTCGCCTCCGAGGGGCTCGACGCGCTCTTCGCCGTGGGTGGCGACGGAACCGTGGGCATAGCCGTCGACGCGCTGGCCGACTCCAAGATTCCGCTGGGAATCCTCGCCGTGGGGACCGGCAACGACGCGGCGCGGCATTTCGGGCTGCCCAGACGCGACGTCGACGCCGCCCTCGCGCTTGCCCTAGACGCGCTCGAATCGAAGCGCACGTTCGCCGCAGACGTCCTCGAGGTCGCCTCCGAAGCAGGGAGCAGGCGGGTGATGTCGGTTGTTTCCGCGGGCCTGGACGCCGACGTCAATCGGCGGACGAACTCCTTCTCCTTCCCGCGCGGGGGAGCGCGTTATGTCAGGGGGATAGTTTCAGCCGTCGCAAGCTTCGCGCCGTACGGCCTGCGCCTGGAGATCGACGGGCGGGCGTGCTCGGCTCCGGCGACCCTCGTTTCGGTGGCCAACACCCGCTTTTTCGGCGCGGGCCTGCCGATCGCGCCGTCGGCCACGGCCGCGGACGGACTGGCCGACGTCGTCTTCGCCGCCGGGCTGAGCCGCCTGCAGATCATCGACCTCCTCCCTCGGCTGGCGCTGGGACGCCACCCGAGCCACCCTCTCGTCCATTGTGTTCGGGCGCGCCGCGTGCGCATCGCCTGCGAGCCGTGCGCGGGCGCGCGGCCGCCCGACCCCATGGCCGACGGCGATAGGCTGGGAACGCTCCCAATCGACATCACGTGCCTTCCAGGCGCGGTGGAGGTGCTCATATGAACGGCGCATTGGACCACGTCGACCATTTCGTCGAAGAATACGCGGCCCGCGGCATCGCCCTCGACGGCTTCCAAATCGACGCGTGCAAAGCCGTCGCGCGCAATCGCGACGTCCTCGTGTGCGCGCCCACCGGCTCGGGGAAGACCGTCGTGGCCCACTTCGCCGTCGAACTGGCCCTGGCCAAGGAGAAACGCTGCGTCTACACGGCGCCGATCAAGGCGCTGTCGAACCAGAAGTACTCCGAGCTCGTCGAACTTCACGGCGAGGAATACGTCGGCCTGCTCACCGGCGACGTCTCCGTCAACCGCGACGCCGAGGTCCTCGTGGTCACCACGGAGGTGCTGCGCAACATGCTTTTCGCGGGTTCGCCCGACATCGACGACGTCGGATACGTCGTCCTCGACGAAGTCCACTATCTTGCGGACAGGGAGCGCGGACCGGTGTGGGAGGAAATCATCCTCACCCTCCCCGAACACTGCCGGCTCATCGGCCTGTCGGCCACCGTCCCGAACACGGGGGAGCTCGCGGGATGGCTGCGCTCCGTGCGCGGGAGGACCGAGCTTGTGCACAGCACGGTCAGGCCGGTTCCCCTCCGGCAGGAGGTCGCCGTGGGACGGAAGGTCTTTCGGCTTTTCGGCAAGGACGGCGGCCCGCTCGGCGCGCTCGTCTCGGCGATCGCAAAGCTGCCGCCGGACGGGCGCGGACGCGTTTCGGACCGGGACCGCCGGAGGGTCATCGACCTTTTGTCCGAGCGCGACATGCTTCCGGCCATCGAGTTCATCTTCTCCCGCAAAGGCTGCGACAAGGCGGTCGAAGCCCTTCTCCAACGGGACATTGCGCTCACGGGAAGGAAAGAACGGGCCGAGGCGGCGGCCAGGATCGCCGAGGTGCGCGCGACCCTGAGCGAATCCGATCGCCGCGCCGTCGGATTCGACGCCGCCGCGCGCGCACTCGTTCGCGGATACGGCGCCCACCACGCGGGCGTCTATCCGGCGATCAAGGAGCTGACGGAGAAGCTGATGGAGGACGGCCTGCTACGGATCGTCTACGCGACCGGCACCCTTGCCCTGGGAATCGACATGCCGGTGCGCACCGTCGTCGTCGAATCGCTGCAGCGGTGGGACGGGGAGGGGTTCATCGACCTGAGCGCCACGGAGTACACGCAGCTCATCGGGCGCGCGGGCCGCAGGGGAAAAGACACGGTCGGCCACGCGGTCGTCCTCGCCGGGCCCGACCTCGACCCCTACATTTTGGCCGACCTTGGGTCGGGCAAAGTGGAAGCCCTCCTCTCGGCCTTCGCGCCCTCGTATAACACGGTGGTCAACCTCCTGGCCAGAATGCCCTACGAGCAGGCGCGGGCGATGATGGGGCGCAGTTTCGCGCAGTATCAACGAAACGCCGACCTCGCCAAGCTCGAGGCTCGCCTGGTGCGGATTCGCCGCCGGATCTCCTCCGAGGAGGAGCGGCTGCACTGCGACGCGGGCGACGTCGTCGAATACGTGCGTGCGCGCGCGGCCTCCGGCAGGGCTGCCAAGTCCGTGCGCAAGGCCGCCAAAAGGGAGTATCGCGAGAGGATTTCGCGCTCTTTCGCTCAGGCGAAAAACGGACGCCTCTACGCCGTGCACAGGGACGGCGACGTCGATTACGTGCTCGTCCTGTCGGCCGACCGCGGCAAGCTGCGCGTCATCGACTGGTACGGGGAGATTTCCTGGCTGCGCGAGGCGGACCTCGGCTCGGAGCTGCGCGACGTCGGATCCGTGAGCCTGCCCGTGGGGCGGCGCCTCAAAGACCGGTCGACGCGGGAAGACCTCGCCGACGCCATCGTCGAGCAGGTCGAGGAGCGCACCGAACTGGGCGTGGACCGCGACCTTCTCGGATCGTGGTCCCGATTCGCCGTCGGCCCCGACGCGGACCTGGCCAAGCACCCGTGCTCGGCTTGCCCCGACCTGGCAACCCACCTCGAAGAAGCGGAAACGCTTCTGTCGCTCGACGCCCGAGCCGCCGAAATCGAGAAGACGTCGGCGGGCTTCACCGACTCCGTCGGACGCGAATTCGACGCGACGGCCGCGGCGCTCGTCGACGTCGGCGTGCTTCAAAACCGCTGCGGGGCGATCGAGCCGGGGCCCGGCGCCCCGACGCTGCGCAGGCTTCACCTGGAGGACGACCTTTTGGCATACACGTGTCTCTCGGCGCTCGCCGAGGGCCTGACGCCCTCGGAATTCGCCGGGTGGGCGTCGATGTTCCTCACCGACGACAGGCTTGGAACTGGCCAGCCGCGCTCGCCCGTGCTCGCGAAGCTGGCCAGGCAGGCCGTCGGCGAAGCCGAGTTCCTCCGCTCCGTCGAGGACAGGCACGGAATCGCCAGAACCCGCGACGTCACCCCCGGATGCGCGGACGTCTTCGCCGCCTGGGCCTCGGGCGCGAGCCGCCCGCTCATGCGACGACCTCGCTTCTGCGCACGCGCGAGCGGG
>CAJPTB010000269.1 GCA_905373325.1 uncultured Ancrocorticia sp. | reverse complement strand
CCCGCGAGTTCGCTTCCGTCGCCGGTCGCTTTCCGCGCCCGTCGCGTCTACGGCTGACATCCAATCCGTGGACGCGCCGGCGGTCAAGCCTTGCGTAGTGTGATCGTCCAAATGGCTTTGTCGATCTGCCGGAAGTCGGTCACCGCGTGCCCCGCAGCGGACGCCCACGCGGGGATCGAATCTGTCGCTTGGGTGCAGTCGAAGTCGATCTGGAGTTCGTCACCCGAGCGGAGATCCCCGATGGCGCGCTTGGCCTCCACGAGCGGGAACGGGCACACCTGCCCGATCGTGTCGAGCACGTACTTCTTGGAGCGGCCTCCCTCGGGCCTTTCCCCGCTGTGGTTTTCCCGGCTGTGGTTTTCGCCGCTTTGACCGGCCGTTGCGGGGACGGCCGCGGGGCGCTTGCTCTTGATCTTGATGAAGTTCATCCTTTTCCTTTCGCTGATGACGGAGTGTCGGATATGACGGGTATTTTCGATGGGGCGCAGCTCCGACGGCGATGTCGCGTCGATCGTGGTCATGCGCTTCCCTTTAGACGCGCGCATTTAGGGCGGCGCTGCCTAGCGAGCGGGGACCGGCGCGGCCTCCCTCGCGACGGCGTCGGCCCTCCGATGGGACTGCACGAACGCCTTGGCGCCCGCGCCGACGCCGAGGAAGGTGAAGAGAAACGCAAGCCAGCCTTGCCATGAAAACAGCGCTGACTGAACGAGCGAGTTGCCGATCGTGCAGCCGCCGGCGATCGAGGCGCCGATCCCCATGAGGATTCCGCCCCACACGGCTCTGACGGCGGTTCGCGCGTCGGGCGCCCTCAGCCGGAATTCGCCCGAGCCCTTTGCCGCGATGAATGAGCCGGGAATGATGCCGAGGACGAACCACACGCCCCAGTCAGCGAAGGACGAATCGCCGGTTGTAAGGAAAGAAACGGCGTTTGCCGACGGCGTCGTGATTCCGAGCCCGGCATTGCGCCCCGTCGCCGCGGAAAGCGGGTAGGCGGCCGCTGCGAGAACGCCCACTATGAGCGCGGTTGCATTGGGATTCCATCTCTTTTCGAAAAGCACGTGCGTGATCCCCGTCTTTTGCGGAGGCAGCGCGGCGATCGGCGCCTGCGCGTTCTGAGTCTGGCGGACGACGAGCCAGCCGACGAACAGAGCGAGCGCAGCCGTGGGGACCCATGGGGAAACGTGGAAAGTCTCGTGGATCGTGGTGGCCTCTTGCGTGGCGCCTTTGAGGGTGTCGGCGACTCCTTTCCCGACCCCGCGCTTCATGGCCGCCGACGTGAAGGCGTACAAACCTAGCGCAATCCATGAGCCGATGAGGCCTTCGCCGCTTCGGTAGTACGTTCCCGTCGCACAGCCGCCCGCGAGCACGATGCCGAGCCCGAAAACGAACGAGCCGCTTGTGACCGCCCAGATCGCGAGCTGGTCAGGGTCCGGGGCGATCCACCCGAAGGACGTCATGAGCTGGACGAGCACCGCCTGGACGGCGATGGCGACGAGGAACGCGGTGAGCCACCGGGTAGATTTGCTCAGCCACACGTCGCGGAAGGCGCCCGTGACGCAGAAACGGCCGCGCTGGAAGACGAAACCCAGGACGACGCCGAGGGCAAAACCGGTCAATAACATGGTGTTCCTTCTTGTTGCGATTGAAATTGCTGTGGTTGAAACGCCTGCGGATGCGGGCGCGAGAAGGGGCGGCGAAACCCGACGCCCATGGGGCCGGACTAGCTTCGGAGCGGCCCGAAAGTCGCGGATCGGGCTGAGAGTCCCGGGGCGGCTCAAAAATTCCGAATCTGCCCGAGAATCCCGGAGCGGCTCGAGAATCCCGGATCGGCCCGAAGGTCCCGAATCGGCTCGAGAATCCCGGATCGGCCCGAGAATCTAGGGGCGGCTCGAAGGTCCCGGAGCGGCTCGATAATTTCGGAGTCACTCGCGAGGAGCCAGGGGAGCGGCCTATGAGGTTCACCGCGAACGCGCGAGAACATCGAGGAAGCGCGAAAGCATCAAGATGCCTGCGATCGGTTTCAAATCTCGGCGGACTGCTTTGGCTCTCTGCGAGCGGCTCGGGATCTCGATGAGAGGCTCCGGCTTTCGTTGAAAGGATCTCGGATTCCAATGAGAGGCCTTTGAGATCAGCGAGAAGTCACAAATCTCAACGAGGGCCTCAAACCCAATTAGATGTCTCAGAATCGACTAGATACACCAGATCAAGCTGAGTGAAACCGAATCTCAATTATTGACATCGGATATCAACCAGTGGCACCGAATCTCAACGAATGAGTCCGATGGTCTTTCCGAGAGCCTTCCGGCGTCGCTGCATCAAACGCGAATGAGGTTGGGACGATGTATGCAGCAGGCCAAGGTCGGAATCGACGCGGCGAGCCGGATCCGACGAGCCGGACCCAAACGGCCTAAATCAACACATTCGCGAACGCATCGAACAGCACATGGCGTGCGCGGAATGGTTCGTCGCGTACGTGCGGTGCATGTGGAGGAAAGTCATGTTGAATCCCCGTGTTCGATGGAATGTACCCGATGAACTTACCACGCCGCGGCCCGATGCGGAAGAGGCCGCCGCATGCCGTCGCGGTTGGGAAGGCACATGTGGGGCGGCCGAACGGCGAAGGGAGTTCCCTTCGAGGTGCAATTTACGTCACAATAGAGGTGTCACCTTGAAGGAGGAAATCGATGAACAAACAGCCGCGACGTCCTGCTCAATTGGAAGACGCTCAGATAGAAGCGATCGAGGGCGACGCCGACGTTGCCTACAACTCCGAGCTTGCGCACACCTCGGCGCAGGCGCTCATGCCTATGGGAACGCATTTCCGCGAGAGAGACCGGGCCCTCGTCGCCCGCATCCTCGACTTGGTGGACGAGGAAGGCGTCGACGTGGTCGCCGAAACCTGGGTCCGCTCGCCCGAAAACAGCCTGCCGGGAATACTCTGGCGCGGTTACCTTCTGCGCGAGTGGATTCGCCGGGACAAGGACGACGCGGCCCGGCGCTACGAGGCTGCGAAGGCGGCTGCAGAGGGCGCCGAGGCGGAACTGCCCAAGCCGGGCGCTTTGCGTCAAGAATGGGATCTTGTTCTCGCGGGCTCCTATGAGGGCGATTTCGCCGAGTTGCTTGACCGTTCAGCCCGCCTCGCCGCAACGCTCGGCGGCGTTGAGTCCGTCTGGATCGCGGAGGATTCCGATCCTCTTGCCACGGAGGTGACGAGGCGGCGCGACGCCTTCGCCTCCACGGCCCGGGAGTTCGAGGCCGCCGCCGGTCTGGTGCGCGAGGGGCGCTTGGAGTAGCCGTCTGGCGGATCGTGTCTGCCGAGGCGGCTCGGTGTGCCGGCCGAAACGGCGAGCTGCCAGAAAACGGGGATCTGTCCGGGAGGCCTGCCGCGGAAGGC
>CAJPTB010000268.1 GCA_905373325.1 uncultured Ancrocorticia sp. | reverse complement strand
CCTAAAACGTCTGGAGCGGGCCGTACCCGGACCGACTTGGCGCGCGGGTTCCTTCCGCTCGCCGCCCGGTCGGACAAACATCGACGAAACCGTCGGCAAACTGACAGAACGTCAGAAAAAGCGATTCCGCAACAAACGAATTACGAAACGTTCCATAAAACCGTCGAGTGAAAGGGCCGATAGTCCCAGACTTGTCGGAGGGGTCGGGTTTAGAGAGTGGAAGAAATGTCTCCCAGGTAGGAAACGATCCACGCTTCGGTCGAAAAATTGCGATTGTAAGCATAACCTGACCATGTACACCCAGAACTGTCACAGTGAGGTGAGGTTGCAATGAATCTTCGCGAGTGCCCCCAGCACAAAGCGTTGCGGTTGACCCATGTCAATCTTCCCCGCCGCAACCTCCTGCGCATGCAGGAGCTCGGAGTGAGGCCTGGCACTGAGGTCGTCGTGACTCAGCATGCGGGATTCGGCGGAGTCGTTCTCAACATCGGCGGCGCACGGGTAGCCGTCGATCACCGCTCAGCCCTGCGGATTCGCGCGGAGGTGGTCTCATGAGCTGCCCGCGCTGCGGATCCGAGGGCCACTCCAATGCGACGGCCACCCTTTCCATCGGTCCGTCGACGGAGCCCACTATCGCCCTCGTGGGCAACCCCAACGTCGGCAAATCGACGCTGTTCAACCAGCTGACGGGCGCCCGCCAGCGCGTGGTCAACGCGCCGGGGACAACGGTCCAAGTCGCCTCGGGAAACTGGCACAAAGCCAAGCTCAAGGTGCTTGACCTTCCCGGAACGTACTCGCTCATCGCCACAAGCCCAGACGAGCAGGTCGTGTCCGACACGATCTCCTGCGCGCCGGGCACGATCACGGACCGGGAGAAGACCCGCGGCATCGACCTCGTGCTCGTCCTCCTCGACGGCAGCTCGCTCACGCGCTCCCTCTATCTTCTCGGCCAGGTGGGGCAGACCGGCCAGCCGGTCGCCGCCGTCGTCACGATGGCCGACGTCGCCGCCGAAAACGGGGACGTCATCGACTACGACGCCCTCTCGCGCACTCTCGGAATCCCGATCATGCCGATGGACCCGCGTTCGTCGAAGGACTACGAGCGGCTCGAGGAGATGGTCACCGAGGCCATCCGCACGCGGCCGCACATTCGCGGTATCGACCCCGATCCGGGCGCGCCCGGCTACATCGGCGACGTCGGGTGCGACTGCTGCGAGCCGAAGCCGAAATCGACGTCGAAGAAAAAGAAGAAGGCCGCCGTCTCCCGAATGCACGCGGAGGAGCTCGGCCGCGCGGACACGCTCTTTTCATGGGTCGACTCCGTCGAGAAGAGCTTCCACGAGAGCAAGGCCGAACCCGAGCGGCTTTCGCGCTCCGACAAGCTCGACAGGGTGCTTCTCAACCCGCTGGTCGGCCTCGCGATCTTCTTCAGCCTCATGTGGCTGCTGTTCAAGACGGCAGGCGAGTGGGTCAGCCCGCTGCAAGACCGTTTCGAGGACTTTTTCTCAAAGACGGACCCGGGCGCGATCTCGGTGGCGAATGGGACAATCTGGCTGCTGAAGAAAGTAGGGCTGGACGACACGTGGTTCCAGCAGCTGACAGTCGGCGGCATCGTCAACGGCCTCGGCGTCGTCGCCAGCTTCTTCCCGCTCATGTTCGTCATCTACGCGGCCTTTTCGGTGCTCGAGGACTCGGGATACATGGCGCGGGCGGCGTTCCTCGGCGACCGCCTGATGCGCGGGAGGATGACGCGCCAGATCGGACTGGACGGGCGCGTCATCCTCCCGCTCATCATGGGATTCGGATGCAACTTGCCGTCTTTGGCCGCGGTGAGAACGCTGCCTTCGGCGCGACAACGCCTGGTCACCGTGCTCATAACGCCTTACACTTCGTGTGCGGCGCGCGTGACGATCTATCTCATGATCGCCCGCATCTTCTTCCGCGGGCACGTCGCGACGATCGTCTTCTCGATGTATCTGCTTTCGGCCGTGCTCATCGTGTTCGCAGCGTGGGTTCTCAAGTTCTTCATCACAAAGGACGAGAAGGCCGCGCCGCTCATGCTCGTGCTTCCGGCCTATCAGATCCCGCGGCTGCTCATCATGCTGAAGATGACATTCCGGAGGTCCTGGGCCTTCGTGACCGGGGCGGGAAAGATCATCGTCGCAATGACGGCGGTCGTATGGCTCATGAGCGCCATTCCCGTGGGCGCCGGCGCAGGCGACAAGGGCTTCGCCGACCCCGAGCTGGCGATGGAGGACTCGCTTTACGGCAAGACGGCCCAGATGCTCGTTCCCGCCTTTAAACCGACGGGCTTCGGCGAATGGCACATGACCGGCGCGCTCATGACCGGTTTCGTCGCGAAAGAGACCGTCATCTCCTCGGTGGTCACCTCCTACAACCTCGATCCGGAGGCCGACGCCGGCGACGCCGAGGACGACGGCTCGGACCTCGGCAAGCTGCCCAAGCTCGTCAACCAGTCTCTGACCGAGTCGGCAGGCTCGGGCTATCAGGGGCTCGCCGCCTTCGCCTTCCTCGTCTTCGTCTTGGCGTATACGCCGTGTCTGGCCACTGTGGCCGAGCAGGCGAAGCTCATTGGGGCGAAGAAGGCGACCGCCGCCGTGGGCGTGCAATTGGCCGTTGCCTGGCTTTTGGCCGTCGGCATCTTCCAGGTAGGGAAGCTGTTCTTATGAGGCTGAGGGCATTGCGGAAAGGCGCCCGCTCCGACGTCGGACAGGCTTCCGCCCCCGGAGTCCGGGCCCGCCGCGCCTCCGCTCCAAAAGGGAGCGGCGCCTCTGTTTCGAAAGAGGGCCGCGCCAGCGTTTCCGTGGAAAACGGGGGCGCGGCCGACGGCGTGCTCGAAGGGCCCCGCGGCGCGGTGACGCAGAGGATACTCGAGCAGATACGGTTGGGGCGCACCGTTCGGGCGATTTCCGCCGCGACCGGCGTCTCGGAGGTGTTCGTTTCGACCCTCTTGGAGCACTATGACCGGCTGGGAATGCTGGACGACGCCGGGTCCCTGTGCTCCTCGGGCCTGGGCGCCTGCCACACCAAGGAGGTCTCCGACGAGGTCCGAGTGGCCTGCGCCGGATGCCCCCTCGTCATCTGAGGCCGGCTTCGAAGCGGCGGATCCGGGCAATGGCCCGGCGCCCCGGGAGCGCCTAGAACGCTAAAACGGTCCACGGCTACGCCGCCTGCAATGGCCCGGCGCCCCGGGAGCGCCTTTCCCCGACGGAAAGCCGACGCGTTGCCGCTCCCGCGGCACCCTCCGCACTGGCACAATGAGCTCATGGATTCGGTGATCGACACGGCAGGCCTCCTTGACAGGCTCCAGCGGACCGTCGCGGGCGGGGCCGCCGCCTTCTGCAGTTCCGACATGACGACGCCGGGCTGCACGCGAGCC
>CAJPTB010000267.1 GCA_905373325.1 uncultured Ancrocorticia sp. | reverse complement strand
GTCGAGGCGCGGCCGGGTCACCGCGGCGATCCTCGGCTGGGACGCGGTTTGACGCCTTCCGCCGCATGGCAGGCTGCTCCGTTTCACGTCCGGGGCCGCAGCGGACCCGAGGTTTTGCGCCGCCGCCCGCTGCCGGAAAGCGCGAACCGGGCTGCCGGGCTGTGCCCTCACCCCGCCGCCAAATCGCGGGGGCGCGCCTTGACGCCCGCGAGCGCCAAGGCGAGGGCCGCGGCGCCAATGCATCCCGTCGCGATCCACGACGGGCTTTCCATGGGAACCCTGCCCACGAGGTAGAGGGGCGAGAGCTTTCGCCCCCATTCGGGAAGGTCAAGGGGGTCGGCCAAGATCTCGACGACGGCGATCCAGCAGGCGAGGGCCCACACGGCTGCCCACGCTTTCGGCGCATAGGAGAAAACGGCGAAGGCGCCGGCGAGCACTGCGACTATGGGAACGAGCAGGAGCGCCGCGGCCCCCAAAGAAGAGGAAAGCTCCCATTTGCCGGTGGACGCTCCGATGGAAATCCAGTAGGCGAAACCGCCTGATGCGGCCACTGCCGCGGCTGCGAGGACAGATTGGGCGAACCAGGCTCGCACGACGCTCGCGTAGCCGCAGCGCGTGGAGCACACGAGCCCAAGCCTTCCGCTCGCCTCTTCGCCGCGCAATTCGGCCGCGGTCGCCAGCCCGGCCGCGAGCGCGAGAAGCCCGATGATCCCGACGGCCAGAACGGACATGAAGTCGCGCGGCGCGTGCCCTCCGAAAAGCTCGGCGATGCCCGGGTTTTGTTCGACCCAGACGTCTATCTCGTCTCCCATGGCTCCGACCGGCGCCGCCCAGCAAACCGCCGCCGCGCACCACCCGGCGGCGCCGGAGCGCGTGAGGCGCCACACGTAGCGCGTGCCTCGAATCCACGGCGCCGCGCCGGCCCTTCCGGGCCTCGGCGAGACCGCGGCGCCTCCGAGGTCGCGGACGCGACAGAGCGCGAGGGCGGCCGCAGCCAGTGCGGCGGCCGCCGTTGCGCAGGCGGCGTAGGGCCACAGGCGGCTCGTTCCCCACGGACGGGCTTCAGCCAGCCAGCCCATGGGTGTGAGCCAGGTCGCGGGCAGGCGCCGTCCGTCTATTGCCGCGCGCACGAGGTAGCAGAACATGACCCACGCCAGCACTGCGGTTCCCGCTGCTTTGGCGTCCGCGACCGTCTGAGCCAACAGGGCGGCTGCCGCCGCGAAGACGAGCGCGAACAGGCAGAGAATGAGGCAGTATTTTGCGGCGCCGGCGGCGGGAAAGCCAAACAGGAGGAGACCCGCAAAGCTCGCGGCCCCGAAGAGGGAGGTTGAACACGCCTGCGCCGCCATGGCGGCCGCCGTCGGCGCGGTTTTCCCGTAGCCTCCGGCCGAGACGACCTCCCATCGGCCGAGTGCCTCCTCGGCTCGCATGAGGCGGACGGCGAGCAGGCTTGCGCCGACGGGGACGAGGACGAGCCCGAACATGCCGACCTCGAAGGCCTCGATTCCGCCCGCGGAGGTCAGATCGTAGCCACGCCCGTTGAAGAGCTCTTGAATGCGCGAGGAGCCGATGGTCGAGGCGTAGCGCAGTCGGCTCGCGCCGTCGGGGTAGAGAGACCTCGTCGCCGACGCCAAGGCGAGCACCAGGGCGGTCCAAGCCAGGGGCCAGGCGAGAAGCCTTCGGCCGTGGGCCTTCCATGTGAGCGTCCAGAGCGCCCGGCGCGGCCCGCTCATTTCTCGCCTCCGTAGAAGCTGAGGAAGGCCGCCTCCAGGGAGCTTTCGACCTTTCGTATCGACGCTCCTCCTTTCAAGAGGCCGGCGATGGCGGAGTCGGCCTCGGCGGAGGGCACGTTCAGGGTGATCGCCTCCCCCGTTCTGCCGACGGCCGAGACGGCGACGTCGGCCCTGGAGCGCACCCCTTCGAGGTTTCCCGAATACGCGGCGCGCCCGCGCCGAAGGACGGTGACCGTGTCGCACAGCGCCGCGACCTCGCTCATGATGTGGCTGCTCAGCAGCACCGTCGCACCGGAGCCTTGCGCCTCGCGGACCGTTTCGACGAAGCGCTCGGCCATGACGGGGTCGAGGCCCGACGTCGGCTCGTCGAGGAGCAGGAGCTCGGCCCGCGTGGCGAGGGCAGCGACGAGGGCGACCTTTTGCCGGTTGCCCTTCGAGTACGTGCGCGTTTTCATTCGGGGGTTGAGTTCGAAGCGCTTGATGAGCTCGGCTCTGCGGGCGGCGTCGATGCTGCCCTGCATGCGTCCGAGAATGTCGATGCATTCGCCTCCGGTGAGGTTGGGCCACAGCACGGTGTCCCCGGGGACGTAGGCGAGACGCCGACGGACGTCGACCGCTTCCTTCGCGGAATCGAGGCCAAACACGCGCAAACGGCCGCCGTCGAGCCGAATCTGGCCGAGAATCGCCCGGATCGCCGTCGTCTTTCCGGCGCCGTTGGGGCCGAGAAAGCCGTGGACGGAGCCTGCCTTCACGCTCAGGTTCAGCCCGTCGAGCGCCTGGACGCTGCCGAAAGCCTTCGTCAAATTCACCCCTTCGACAAGAATTTGATTGTTACTATCATTTGAAAGTGACTCTCTCATAAAAGAGACGCTACCACCGGCGCAGGGCGACGACAAGGCCGTGAATGCGACAAGGCTGTAAAGTGGCATCGACAAGGAGGTGCGATGGCACAGCGGGGATTGCGCGAACGGAAAAAGGCGGCTGCCATGCACCGCATACAGTCGGCCGCCCTTGAGCTGTTTTCAACAGACGGGTACGACAACGTGACGATCGAGCAGATCGCCGACCGCGCCGACGTCTCCCCTTCGACCGTCTATCGATATTTCGGGACGAAGGAGGGCTTGGTGCTGCAAGACGAGCACGACGACCTGCTCATGAGCACGGTGGCCGGCGCCCTCGCCGACGGCGCGAGGCTCCTCGACGCTCTGCGAGAGGCCGTCCGGGCAATCGCCGAGGAGCATTTCGTGCGCGACCGCCAGGAGACCGTGCAGCGGGTGCGGCTGTACTTCGAGGTCCCCGCGCTGCGATCGGCGGCGTCGACCTTGGTCACCGAACTCATCGACAAGCTCGCCCGGACTCTCGAGGACAGCGGGAGGGCGGACTACGCGGACGGCCTGATCGCCTCGAGCGCCGTCGTCTCGGGACTGCTGGCGGCCGCATGGAACTGGTATCGGGAAGGGGCGGAAAGGCCTTTCACCGTCTACGCCGACGCCGCTATGGACGTCCTCGCCAAAAAGCTCGCCGCAATCTAAATGCGGTCTAGGGGCGCAACACGTCGGCGATCCGCATGCAGCCGGGCGCCAGAGAGCTCCACGATTCGACGTGCCCGACGACGGCCATGGCTGTGGAAAAACCGCGCCTGAAACTGTGGTCCGCCCGCGTCGCGCCCGCCC
>CAJPTB010000266.1 GCA_905373325.1 uncultured Ancrocorticia sp. | reverse complement strand
TAAAGAAGAGCCACGAAAAGCTCTTGAGGAGGGTGGCGCCGAGGAGGATGAAGACGAGCCTGAGGACGAGGGCTATGACGATGCCCCACAGGAGCACTTTTTGCTGATATTTCCTGGGAACCCGGAAGGAGCCGATGATAATTATGAAAATGAAGATGTTGTCGATCGAGAGGGAGTACTCGGTGAAATAGGCCGCGAAATACTCGAATGCGAACTTCGAGGAGTGACGGAACCAGGTGTAAACGCCGAAGACGACGGCCAGACCGACGTAGAAGACGAGCCACCTCGTGCACTCTTTGATCGTCGGCTCATGGGGCTTACGCAGGTGCAGAAAAAGGTCCATGCCGATGAGGGCGACGACGAGCCCGCCCAGAACGAGCCACTCGTGCATGTGGACCTGCATGGACTGCGCCGCGTCGGTCGCGGCGAGCGCATTCGTGGACATTGGCATAGTTTCCTCCGGTCTTCAAGGGCCAACCGGAGGTCTCTTCCCGCCATCGCTGGCCTCGGTCCGGGAGCGTTCCGTGATGACGAACCGATGTTGAGTGGGAATACTCCCCTCCATCGAGAATTCTACGCGAACATCCTGCTCGTTTCGGCAAAGGCGTTCAACGCCCGCCTGTGGGATTCGATACGCGCTGCGCGTCTACTTCTGAGCCTGCATCGAATGCCACAGCTCGCTTTTGAGGCCCTTGATCTCGTCTCTGTAGCGCGCAGCCAGTTCGAACTTCAACGACGCCGCGGCTTCGTGCATGAGCTCCGTCATCTCCTCGATGAGCCCCTTGAGGTCGCGCTCCCCTTCCGCTGCGGCGCTTTCGCGCGCTGTCGCCGGAGCCTCCGGCGCCGCGGCCCTCTCCTTGCGGTATCCGCCCTCGAGCAGGGCCGCCGTGTCGATGTCTTCGCGGGCGAGCATGTCCGTGACGTCGGCGATTTTCTTGCGAAGCGGCTGCGGGTCGATTCCGCGCTCCTCGTTGTAGGCCATCTGTTTGGCGCGGCGCCGGTTCGTCTCGTCGATGGCTTCGCGCATGTTCGGCGTGATCGAGTCCGCGTACATGATGACTTGGCCGGAGACGTTTCTGGCCGCTCGGCCGATCGTCTGGATGAGCGACGTCGTCGAGCGGAGGAAACCCTGCTTGTCCGCATCGAGGATCGCGACGAGCGAGACCTCGGGAAGGTCAAGGCCCTCGCGCAGGAGGTTGATGCCGACCAGCACGTCGAATGTCCCCAGGCGCAGCTCACGCAAAAGCTCGACGCGGCGCAGGGTGTCGACGTCGGAATGCAGGTATTCGACTTTGATGTCGCGTTCGGCCAGATAGTCGGTCAGGTCTTCCGCCATCTTTTTCGTCAGCGTGGTGACGAGCACGCGCTCGTTGCGCTCGACTCTCTCCTTGATCTGCCCGAGCAGATCGTCGATCTGATCCTCCGTGGGCTTGACGACGACTTCGGGGTCGACGAGCCCGGTGGGCCGGATGATCTGTTCGACGACGCCGTCGGAGTGTTCCGTCTCGTATTTGCCCGGGGTGGCGGAAAGGTAAACCGTCTGACCGATCCGTTCGAGGAATTCGGGGAATTTCAACGGCCGGTTGTCCATGGCGGAGGGCAGGCGGAAGCCGTAGTCGACGAGCGTGCGCTTGCGCGACATGTCGCCCTCGTACATCGCTCCGATCTGCGGGACGGTCACATGGGACTCATCGACGATGAGGAGGAAATCCTCGGGAAAATAGTCGAGCAGGGTGTTGGGCGGAGTTCCGGGCCCCCGCCCGTCGATGTGGCGCGAATAGTTCTCGATTCCGGCGCACGACCCGATGTTTCGCATCATCTCGACGTCGTAGTTGGTGCGCATCTGCAGACGCTGGGCCTCGAGCATTTTGTTCTGCGTCTGAAGCGTCTCCAGCCGTTCGGCCAGCTCCGCCTCTATCCCTTCCAGTGCGCGGGCCATCCGTTCGGGGCCCGCCACATAATGGGAGGCGGGAAAGACATGGGCGCGGTCGACGCGGCGGATCACTGTTCCCGTGAGCGGGTGCAGCAGCGTGATCGCGTCGATTTCGTCGCCGAAAAACTCGATGCGGATGGCGAGCTCTTCGTAGACGGGGATGATTTCCACCGTGTCCCCGCGCACCCTGAACGTTCCACGGGCGAATGCGACGTCGTTGCGCGTGTACTGCATGCCGACAAATCCGCGCATGAGCTCGTCGCGGTCGATCCGCTGCCCCACTTCGAGCTGGACCATGCGGGCCACGTACTCCTGCGGCGTGCCCAATCCGTAGATGCACGAAACCGAGGCCACCACCACGGTGTCGCGCCGAGTCAAAAGGGAGTTCGTGGCCGAATGCCGCAGCCTCTCCACCTCGTCGTTGATCGAGGAGTCCTTCTCGATGAACGTGTCGGTTTGCGGAACGTAGGCCTCAGGCTGGTAGTAGTCGTAATAGGAGACGAAGTACTCGACGGCGTTGTTCGGCATGAGCTCGCGGAATTCCGCGGCCATCTGGGCGGCCAGGGTTTTGTTCGGCTCAATGATGAGAGTCGGGCGCTGAACCTTCTCGATGAGCCACGCCGTCGTCGCCGATTTGCCGGTTCCGGTGGCGCCCAAGAGGACGACGTCCTTCTCCCCCGCCTCGATCCGCTCCGCCAGCTCCGCGATGGCCGCGGGCTGATCGCCGGAGGGGGTGTATTGCGACACCACTTGGAAGGGCTTTTCCGCCCTCTCGATCTCGGATTCGATCTCGGTCGTCATGGTTCGAGCTTACACGAGAAGACGCCTATGCCGAACGAATGTTCGCTCACAACGCAGCGGGGGCGGCGTATCGGACGCGGACAGGGCAAACCTTGGGGCCGCAGGCGCGCGAGACAAACCGCCGGACCCGGGCAGGCGAGGCAAACAGCCGGGGCGCTGGCAGGCGAGGCAAGCCGCCGAGCCGCAGGCGGCCTCACAAACGGTGCTCGACGTCACATCAATCGTGCTCGCCCGTCACAACGGCCTCCATCGCAAAGCGGGGATCGGCCGAAACGTAAAGGCGAGGCCCCTCTGGCGCACAGGCGGCAGGCTCGGAAGAGACACGGCCGGAATCGCCCAATGCGCAACGACCAGACCCAGGCGCGACATGACGGGAATCGCCCGGCGACGCATCGCGCCGAGCGTCGGGGGAAACGCGACGGCTCTTGCAGGCCTGACTCGCCGCGTGCGGCTGACCCGCGCAAGGGACAAATCCCGCGTCGGCAAGTGAGGACTCGTCGACCGGGCCGACGATTTTGAGCACGCCGCCTTTGCCGCCGGCCGTTTCCCCGCCGCCCTCTCCGAGGGCCGCCTTCACGCCCTTCCAGGAAAGCGACGCCCCTCCCCCTCCGAGGGCCGCCTCCCGGTTCACGAAGGCCCCCTGCCGCGTCAGGCGAGCCGCCGCGCGAGCGCGTTGCTCACGGCTCGGCGGGG
>CAJPTB010000265.1 GCA_905373325.1 uncultured Ancrocorticia sp. | reverse complement strand
CGGCCTGCGCGGGAGTCGACGTCGACAGTTAAAAATCCCCGAAAGGGAATCGCACCTCTTTGGATCTGCTTCTCAGCGCCGTTCCCAGGCCCGCTTTCCATTTTGCTTTTCTAGACCGCTTTTCCAACGCGCCCTCGATTCAGGAACTGCATGTTTTCGATGCAGGGTTCCCTGCGCGGCGCGCTTTCCACGCGGGACGTTCCCTGCGCGATGCGTTCTTCATGCGGAACGTTCCCAGCGCGACAGGCCTTCTAAGCGGGCGCCATTGTTCTCTACGCGGGGACAATATGCGGGGACAATATGCGGCGTGAAATCCTCCACGACCGCCCGAAGATAGCCTTCGCGGGTGTCCGTCTTCAGATCGATCTTCGACGTCACACGCTCAAACCACATTCCGTAGGCACTGGAGATGAAGTTGGACACGATCGCTCCGTTCATTGTCGAAATTTGGCTTTTCCATGCGGAAAACGCCCTGACATCCACGAGGCTACCCGCCCAAACGATCAATGGATATGATCATTTAGAACGTAAACGATCATCTCTGAAGGCCGGTCGGGGACCGCAGAGAACTGCCTCAACGGACGCGGACAGGCGGCGCTGAAAAGGCACTGCCGGCCCCGGAAGCGGGGCCGGCGGCCATTCCCCAACGGCAGACGAACAAAGCGGAAAACCAAGAAAACGAGGGAAAAAGTGGATTCTCGACAGCTGGCCTCGGAGCGTCATAGAGCAATCATGCGGGCGCTGAGCGGGACGGAAGCCGTGAGCGTCACAGCGCTCGCGCGTCTGACCGGCGTCTCGGCCGTGACAATACGCCGCGATCTCAAGGAGTTGGCGCACAAGGGCCTCGTCATCCGCGTTCACGGCGGCGCGCTGCGCGCCCCCAAACGCGGAACGGCCCACCCTTTTCCCCTTCGAAAAACCCAGGATCTGGAGGCGAAGCATCTTTTGGCCAAGGCCACCGCCCGTCTGATCGACGACGGAGAGAGCGTGATCCTCGACAATGGAACAACCTGCGACCTCGTTGCGGAGAATCTTGCGGGACGCGACATCACGGTTCTCGCGTTGAGCTTGCGTGCCGCCGTGACATTGGCGGAAGCGCCCGGGGTGCGCGTCGTCGTCCCCGGCGGCGCGGTCGAAACGGCTTCGCTCGCCATGCTCGCGAGCCCCGTCATCGACGTCGTGAGGGACTTTCGCGCCGACGTCGCCGTTCTCGGCGCTTGCGCAGCGTCCGTCGCCAACGGCCTCACGTGCATCAACCCGTCGGATGCGACGCTCAAACGAAATATCCTGCAATCGGCCGCGCGAGCCATACTTCCGGCCACGCCCAGAAAACTCACGCGCTCTTCCGTCCACAGATTCGCTGCCCTCGAGGATCTTGCGGAGCTTCTAACGACGTCGGACATCCCAGAAGAATCCCTGGCCGACCTTCGCTCGAGCGGAGTGCCGATCACGATCTGCGATTAGCGCAGTCCAAAACGCCGGGCGCCTAGCCCCCCCCCAGGCTATCGAGCGCCGAGGCCCATGGAGCCGGGCGCAAGAGGCTCCGAAACGACCGCAGAACCTCGAAAGCAAGGGCGCCGGGCCCTCGCAGCCGCGAGCCCGGCGTCCTTGCTAAGGCGGTTAGGCCCGGAAGAGAAGGGCAAGCCCATGTCCGGCGGCCCGCCTGATTTGCGTTGCGCATGCCCTCTGGGGCAAGTCGGCGGGCCCGCTGTGGGCGCGGACCCGCCCGTTGCGGATTCGAAGCTCATTCGGCTGCGCTGGGATGCGTCATGTCCGCCGGAACGACCCATTTGTCGAATTCCTCGTTCGTGAGGAATTCGAGCTCGATGGCCGATTCACGCAGCGACAGGCCCTTTTTGTG
Source organism: uncultured Ancrocorticia sp. (assembly GCA_905373325.1). GTDB lineage: Bacteria > Actinomycetota > Actinomycetes > Actinomycetales > Actinomycetaceae > Peptidiphaga. The sequence goes on along the minus strand of CAJPTB010000265.1, from coordinate 1,572 downwards.
CGCGTTCTTGGCGATCTTCGAGGCTTTGTCGTAGCCGATGTGGCGGTTGAGGGCGGTTACCTGCATGAGGTTCTTGTCCAGATTCTCCTCAATCTTCTCGCGGTTCGGCTCAATTCCGTACGCGCAATGCGAATCGAAGCTGACGCAAGCGTCGCCGATGAGCTGAATCGACTCGAGGATCGCCCACGCCATGACCGGCTTGAACACGTTGAGCTGGAAGTTGCCCTGCGATCCGGCGAAGCCCACCGTGGCGTCGTTGCCGAACACCTTGGTTGCGACCATCGTCATCGCCTCGCACTGCGTCGGGTTGACTTTCCCCGGCATGATCGAGGAACCGGGCTCGTTCTCCGGGATCAGCAGCTCGCCGATGCCGTTGCGCGGGCCGGATGCGTACCAGCGCACGTCGTTGGCGATCTTCATGAGCGCGTCGGCCAGAACGCGCAGCGAGCCCGAGACCTGCACAAGGGCGTCGTGGGCGCCGAGGGCTGCGAAGAGATTGGAGGCCTGCGTGAATTCGATTCCCGTCTCCTCGCTGATCTTCTTGGCGGTCGATTCGCCGAATCGCGGATGGGCGTTGAGCCCCGTGCCGACGGCGGTCCCTCCGATCGCCAGCTCGCGGGCGCGGGAGTCCGAATACCGGATGCAGTCCAAGGCGAAGTCGATCTGGGCAACCCACCCGGAGAACACCTGGCCGAGGCGAATCGGGGTGGCGTCCTGCAAATGTGTCCGGCCTACCATGACGACGTCGTCGTATTCCTTGGCCTTCGCGTCAAGGGTGTCGCGAAGACGACGGACCTTCGGATACATGGCCGCCAGCTCGCACACCACAGCAATGTGCATCGCGGTGGGGAACGTGTCGTTCGAGGACTGGCCCCGGTTTACATGGTCGTTGGGGTGGACGGGCGCCTTCGACCCCATCTCGCCTCCCGCGATCTCGATGGCGCGATTCGAGATGACCTCGTTGGAGTTCATATTCGACTGCGTACCGGATCCCGTTTGGAAGACGACAAGGGGAAACTCGGCGTCGAGCTCTCCGGCGATGACTTCGTCCGCCGCCTGAGCGAAGACGCCCAGCGCGTGGATCATGGGCCTGCCCCATACGAAGGTTTCCCTGCCGATGTCGAAGTTGTGGAGGCTGCGTTCGGTTTGCGCCCCCCAGTAATGGTCGGCGGGGACCTCGATGGCTCCCATGGAATCGGTTTCCGTGCGCGTCGTCGCTGTGTTATCTGCCATGCCACTAGGGTAACGGCGGAGCCGCACAGCCGTCAGGTCGCACGTCCCACCGGGGCATGCCCGCACGCTGCCGAGTCCGTTTAAGTCGCCGACGATTCTTTCGAGGCATTCTCGACTCAAGAACGAACAAACCTCATGAAATCAGACGATATTCAATCTTCTGAGGCCTCAGCGAGCAAGTTCCCTCCAACGTGAGAATCTCAGACCACCGGACGACTCCACGACACATACACACCGCTATAATGAAAGGGCGGCCATGGCCGCGGGGCTGCTCGCACAGCCCCCTGCACGCATCTAAATCTCGTTTCCGAGGCCGTCTCGGGCGAGAAACACCGTATC
>CAJPTB010000264.1 GCA_905373325.1 uncultured Ancrocorticia sp. | reverse complement strand
GCATGCTTCAGGACGCCGTCGACGCCCTGTTCGACAACGGCCGCCGCGGCCGCCCCGTCCAGGGCGCCGGCAACCGCCCGCTCAAGTCGCTTTCCGACATGCTCAAAGGCAAGCAGGGCCGTTTCCGCCAGAACCTGCTGGGCAAGCGAGTCGACTACTCGGGCCGTTCGGTCATCGTCGTCGGCCCGGACCTCAAGCTGCACCAGTGCGGCCTGCCCACGATCATGGCTTTGGAGCTGTTCAAGCCGTTCGTCCAAAAGCGCCTCGTCGACCTCGACATCGCCAAGAACGTCAAGGCGGCCAAGCGCCTCATCGACCGGCAGCGCCCCGAGGTCTGGGACGTGCTCGAAGAGGTCATCAAGGAGCACCCGGTGCTGCTCAACCGCGCGCCGACCCTTCACCGCCTCGGCATCCAGGCCTTTGAGCCGCAGCTGATCGAGGGCAAGGCCATCCGGCTGCACCCGCTCGTCTGCACGGCCTTCAATGCCGATTTCGACGGGGACCAGATGGCCGTCCATCTGCCGCTGTCCGTGGAGGCCCAGGCCGAGGCCCGCATCCTCATGCTCTCCTCGAACAACATCCTCAAGCCGTCCGACGGGCGGCCCGTGACGATGCCCTCCCAGGACATGATCATCGGGCTGTACCACCTCTCGTCGATCCGCGAAGGCCTGGCGGGGGAGGGCCGTTCCTTCTCTTCCATGGCCGAGGCCCGGATGGCCTACGATCTCGGGGAGCTGCACCTCAACGCGAAGTGCAAGATCCGCTTCGAGGGCGACGTCGTCCCCCCGGCCGACTGGAGCGCCCCAGAGGGCTGGCAGGCCGGCGACCCCGTCGCCCTGGAGACGAGCCTGGGCCGGGCGACGTTCAACGAGACGCTCCCGGTCGATTTCCCGTACGTCAACGAGGCTGTGGACAAGAAGGTCCTCGGACGCATTGTCAACGCCTTGGCCGAGCGCTATGAAAAGGTGGCCGTCGGCGCCTCTCTCGACGCGCTCAAGGCCGCGGGCTTCCACTGGGCCGGCCGCTCCGGCGCGACGATCGCCGTGTCCGACGTGGTCGTTCCCGGAACCAAGGCCGAAATCCTCGACGAGGCCGAGAAGGCCGCTTCGCGAATCGAGCACCAGTTCCTGACGGGGCGCATCGAGGACGAGGACAGGCGCCGCGACCTCGTCGATCTCTGGTCGGCCGTCACCGATCAGATCGCGAAGGAGATGCGCTCGAACTTTGACGAAATGAACGCGGTCAACAGGATGGTCTCCTCGGGCGCCCGCGGAAACTGGGAGCAGGTCCGTCAGATCGCCGGCATGCGAGGGCTCGTCGCCGACCCGAAGGGATCGATCATCCCGCGTCCGATCAAGTCGAATTATCGCGAGGGACTGTCGGTTCTCGAGTACTTCATCGCCACGCACGGCGCGCGCAAGGGCCTGGCAGACACCGCGCTTCGAACCGCGGATTCGGGGTACCTCACGAGGCGCCTCGTCGACGTCTCGCAGGACGTCATCGTCCGCGAACGCGACTGCGGCACCAGGCGCGGCCTGTCGAAGGCCATCGCCCACGCGGACTCCGAAGGGGTCCTCGTTCCCGACGAGCAGCTCGATACGACGGTGTACGCGCGGACCTTGGCCCGCGACATTTCGGACGCCGAGGGCAACGTCATCGTCCCCGCGGGCACCGATCTAGGCGACGTCGCGATCGAAAAGCTCATCGCAGCCGGCGTCACGGACGTCTCGGTCCGTTCGGTCCTGACCTGCGAATCGCGCATCGGCACGTGCGCCATGTGCTACGGGCGTTCAATGGCCACCGGAAAGCTCGTCGACATCGGCGAGGCCGTGGGAATCGTTGCGGCCCAGTCCATCGGCGAGCCCGGAACGCAGCTGACTATGCGCACGTTCCACACCGGAGGATCGGCTTCCGCGGACGACATCACCCAGGGCCTTCCCCGAGTCCAGGAGCTTTTCGAGGCCCGCACGCCGAAGGGCGAGGCCCCGATCGCCGAGTCCGCCGGGCGTTTGAAGGTCGAGGACGGAGAGCGCACGCGCCGCCTCATCATCGTGCGCGACGACGGCGACGACGACCTCGTCTACCAGGTGTCCAAGCGCGCCAAGCTCCTCGTCCCCGAGGACGGCCACGCGAGCGTCGGCCAGCAGCTTGTCGAGGGGTCGGTCGACCCCAAGAAGGTGCTGCGCATCACCGGCAGGCGCGCGGCCCAGGAGCACATCGTGAGCGAGGTGCAGAGCGTCTACCGCTCGCAGGGCGTGGAGATCCACGACAAGCACATCGAGGTCATCGTCCGCCAGATGCTTCGCCGCGTGACTATTCTCGAAGCCGGAACCACGAAGCTCCTTCCCGGCGAGCTCGTGGACGTCTCGATCTTCGAGGACGAGAATCGCGCGGCCATGTCCGAAGGCGGCAAGCCGGCATCCGGGCGCCCCGAGCTCATGGGCATCACGAAAGCCTCGCTGGCCACCGATTCGTGGCTCTCGGCCGCCTCTTTCCAGGAGACGACCAAGGTGCTCACGGAAGCGGCCCTCAACTCCAAGAGCGACCCGCTTTCGGGCCTGAAGGAGAACGTTATCCTGGGCAAGCTCATCCCGGCCGGAACCGGCTTGGAGCAGCTGCGTTCCACCAGGGTCGAGCCCACGCCCGAGGCTCGCGTCGAATTCGAGAAGAACAACGGATTCAGCCGCCGCGACCTCGAGGCCTTCGACGACGGGTTCGGATACAACGATTTCCCCGATTTCGATCTGAGCAGCGGATACACCGCTTTCTGATCTTGGAAGGCGCGCGGGGCGGGAGGCGAAGGCTTCCCCCCCCGCGTCGCGTTCTCGGGCTTGGCGGCGAAACTTCGAAACGCCGCCCGCGGGCTTTCGGCCGACACGGGGCTTCGGCACCGCGGACGCGTGCGGGCGTGCGAAGCCGGGGAGCGCCGATTCTGCGAGCCGGTAGCGCGGCTCGCAGAGGCGACGTCGTCGTCGCAGGAATCACAGAGTTGGCGAACGATTTCCTTTGACGCCGTCACTTGCTTGCCGCTAATCTTGTTTAGGTTGCCCGCCATACGTGGGTCAACTGACATGCGTCCCAGCTCTGGGAATGCGCTCGACGTCATCGTCGAAACCTTACGATCAAACGAACTTTTTCAGGAGAAACATAGTGCCCACAATTCAGCAGCTGGTCCGCAAGGGCCGACGCAGCAAGGTCGGGAAGTCGAAGACCCCGGCGCTCAAGGGGAGCCCCCAGCGCCGCGGCGTCTGCACCCGCGTTTTCACCACGACGCCGAAGAAGCCGAATTCGGCTCTGCGCAAGGTGGCCCGTGTCCGTTTGTCCTCCGGCATCGAGGTCACGGCCTACATTCCCGGCGAGGGGCACAACCTCCAGGAGCACTCCATCGTCCTCGTCCGCGGCGGCCGAGTCCGCGACCTTCCGGGCGTGCGCTACAAGATCGTCCGAGGCGCACTCGACAC
>CAJPTB010000263.1 GCA_905373325.1 uncultured Ancrocorticia sp. | reverse complement strand
TCCTCAACGGTCATCGACTCCAGGTCTGTCTGATCGGGTGTGTTGTAGTTCAGGCTGACCCTGTCGACCGCCGTGAGGATGACGAGCAGTTCCGCGCCGATGTCGGAAGCCAGGAGAGCGGCCGAGCGGTCCTTGTCGATGACCGCCGCGACCCCCTTGTACCCGTCGCCGTCCTCGACGACGGGGATTCCGCCGCCGCCGGAGGCGACGACGACGGCGCCCGCATCAATGAGCGTTTTGACCGTTGCGGCCTCGACGATCGCGGACGGCAAGGGAGAGGGAACGACCCATCTCCAGCCGCGGCCGGCGTCTTCCACGTAGGTGTTTCCGGTCTCGGCCATGAGCTCCTTGGCGCGCTCCTCGCTGAAGAATGCACCGACAGGCTTGGTGGGATTCTGGAAGGCGGGATCTTGCACGTCGACGACGGTCTGCGTGACGACCGAGACGCACTGTTTGTCCGACCCGCGCTTCTTCAATTCCCTTCCGATCGCCTGCTGGAGGTGATAGCCGATGTACCCCTGGGACATCGCGCCGCACTCGGCGAACGGGATAAGCGGCGTTCCGCCCCCCTTGTCCGCGGAGACGTCCGTGGCCACCTTGATCATCCCCACTTGGGGGCCGTTTCCGTGGGTGACCGTGACGTTGTAGCCGCCGTCCATCAGGTCGACGATCGCCTCGGCGGCAGCGCCGATCAGCGTGAGCTGCTCCTCGGGGGTCTTTCCTAGCGCGTTTCCTCCGAGGGCAATGACCATGCGCTTGTCTGATTGCATTCATACTCCTTTGTAAGGGCCGGCCCGCGAGGGGCCGGGACTGTTCGTTCACGCCACAGCGGCGCCCCATGCAGCTACGACAGTGTTGCGTACATGACGGCCTTAATGGTGTGCATGCGGTTTTCCGCCTCGTCCATGACCTTGGACTTGGCAGATCTGAAGACCTCGTCGGAGACCTCCATTTCAGTCACGCCGAACTTCTCGGCGATGTCGGCGCCGATCGTCGTGTTCGTGTCGTGGAATGAGGGAAGGCAATGCATAAAGATTGCCTCGGCGTCGGCCTTCGCCATGACCTGCGCGGTCACGCGGTACGGTTCGAGGAGCTTGATGCGCTTCTCCCAAAGCTCGGCCGGCTCGCCCATGGACACCCAGATGTCCGTGTAGACGACGTGCGCGCCGGAGACGGCCTCGTCGACGTCGTCGGTCAAAGTGATCGTCGCGCCCGTCTCTTCGGCTATCTCGCGGCACTGGGCGACGAGCGACGCCTCGGGCATGAGGTCCTTCGGGCCGCAGGCGACGAAATGCAGGCCCAGCTTGGAGCAGACGACCATGAGCGAGTTCGCCACGTTGTTGCGGGCGTCGCCCATGAAGACGAACTTCAGGCCTTTGAGGCCTCCGGGGAAGTTCTCCTTGACGGTGAGCATGTCCGCGATCATCTGGGTCGGATGGAACTCGGTGGTCAGGCCGTTCCATACGGGCACCCCGGCGTTCTCGGCGAGCTCTTCGACGATCTCTTGGGCGAAGCCGCGGTACTCGATGCCGTCGTACATTCGCCCCAGAACCTGGGCCGTGTCGGCGATCGACTCCTTCGCCCCCATCTGCGAGCTGCCCGGGTCGAGGTAGGTGACCCCCATGCCGAGGTCCATGCCGGCGACCTCGAAGGCGCAGCGCGTGCGGGTGGAGGTCTTCTCAAACAAAAGAACGATGTTCTTCCCTTCGAGGTACCTGTGTGGCGTTCCGGCGAGTTTGAGGCTTTTGAACTGCTCCGACAAGCGGAGAAGGTAGCGGATCTCGTCCGGCGTGTAGTCGAGCAGCTTGAGGAAGTTGCGTCCGCTGAGGCTGATGGGCATGTCGTTCCTTTCTTTTTTGCATCGTTGCGGTGAGTTCGGTATCGTAACCGACTTCGCGACGCCGACACCGGCGCTACTCCATAGTCCGTCTAAGTGTGACGCATTTCAAGAGTTATGCCGGTACGAAAGAGAGGCGTACAACCGACTATTTCTAGATTCCACGACTACATCCTACCTAAACTTTCCGCATCGCGGAACTTTTATTCCACGATGCGGACATGGAAACTGGCGGCGAATGCTGGGATAATCATGCCTGACGACGTCAACGGGGACCGTCGCGGCAACCGAGAAGGGGATGAAGTGTCAGTAGCCCTCTATTACTACACATTGACTGTCCTCTTGGCGAGCATACTCACAGCCGCGGTTTGCCTTTCCGTCTATCTCGTCAACCGCCAAAGGCCCTATCTGTTCACGACGTTCGCCTTCCTCGTCTACTTTTTCGACGTCGCGCTGGTTCTCAGAACCGACGTCGTCGGCAGGAAACCGGGAAAACTGGCCGTATACGAGATCAACGGGCCGGTCGAATCGGCGCTGCTCGGATCCTGCCTCGTCCTGTTCTTCTGGTGCGCCTGCAGGGAGTATCTCGGGTTGGGCAAAGGAAGACGGGCGCTGTGGGCGATTCCCCTCTCCTTTCTGGCCGTCAGCTACGCTTCCTTCAATTTTCTGGGTGTCGGCAAGTGGCGCGAGTTTGCCTTTTTCAGCGTGAGATCGCTTTTCATACTCGCGTTGCTCGTCGCGATTCTCATTCATTTCCTGAGAACGGACGACCTCGGCGAGCGGCGTCGCCTGCTTCGTCACAGAGGTTTCTATTTAGCCGTCCTCGGCTCGACAGTCGCGACGACGGCGTGGAACGTCGTCTTCATCCTCGGCCTGGACTACGGCGACAGCCGCCCGGGGGACCTGTCTTTCCTTCCGGAGCGCAACTTCGCTGAGAATGCCCTGCTTCTTTGCGTCGCCTCGTTCGTGTGCGTCTCCGCCTACAGAACTCTGCGGATGCGGTACGTCGATCCGCCGGCGGGCGTGACCAACCAGCGGGAGGCTTTTGTCTTCCAGTCGATCGCAAGCTACTCGAACGTCAACGGCCTGTCGCGCCGCGAGGAGGAGGTGCTGCGGCTCGTCCTCGACGGCAAGGACAACCGGGCGATAGCCGACGAGCTTTTCATTTCCGTGTCCACGGTGAAGGTCCACGTCCACAACATCCTTCACAAGACGTCTATGGGGAACCGCAAGCAGCTGACGCAGGCCTTTTGGAGCAAGATCTGACGATTCTTTGAGCGATGTCGGACTGCGCCTTCCGGCAGCTCGACGCGGCAGATCTCCAGGCGGTCATTCGACGCGGAGGCCGGCGGCGCCGCTCCATGCGGGAATCTCGGCCATGTCGGGCGGGGCGAAGCCGAAGATCCGCGCGATCTGCTCCATGAACAGCTCGGCCCATCGGCCGTACCAGGCGGAGCTGGGGTGGAACATGTCCGCAGCGTGATGCGTGACGATGTATTCGCGGGTCGACATCGCCTCGGAGACGTCGAGGAGATCGACCAGCCCGCATCCGTGCTTTTTCGCGGCTGCGTCGATTGCGGCCGAGAGCCGCGCGGCCCTTTCGGCGCTCGGAGACTCCGCTGCCCAAGGCCTCGGCGC
>CAJPTB010000262.1 GCA_905373325.1 uncultured Ancrocorticia sp. | reverse complement strand
CCGGCGACCAGGGCCGTTCCGGCGACGATCGCCGCCGCGTGGTTCTGGCCTTCTCCGTCATGCTCGCGGACTTTTTCGACACGATGGGAACGATGGTCGCCGTCGGCGCGGAAGGCGATCTGCTCGACGACGCAGGCAACCCGCCGAACACGCAGAGGATTCTGCTAGTCGACTCCCTCGCGGCGATCGCGGGCGGCGTCGGCGGAGTTTCCTCGAACACCTCCTACATCGAGTCGTCCACCGGCGTCGCCGACGGCGCGCGAACCGGCCTTGCGTCCGTCGTCACGGGCGTCGCCTTCCTGCTGTCGACGTTCTTCGCCCCGCTCGCGGCGCTCGTGCCCAACGAGGCCGCGGCGCCGGCGCTCGTGGCCGTCGGCTTCCTCATGATGCAGCAGGTGGCGAAGATCGATTGGACCGACCTGGGGATTGCCATTCCCGCCTTCCTGACGATCGTCTTCATGCCTTTCGGCTACTCGATCACAGTGGGCATCGGCGTCGGCTTCATCTGCCATTGCATGGTTGAGGCGGCTCGCGGCAGGGCGCGCAAGGTCCACCCGCTCATGTGGCTTGTCAGCGCGCTGTTTGTCGTCTACTTTCTACTCGACCCGATCCAGAGGATGCTCGGCCTCATCTGACGCGGCAACCCTCGTCTGGGCGGGAAAGCCAGTCCTCGGCGGCTCGCGCCGAGGACTGGCTTTTGCCATAAGGAGCGGAAAGGCCCGCCGCCCTGCTCCTCGTCGAAGGCCGGCATGGCGAAGCGGGGATCGCCGTCGATCCTATTGCAATCGCCGGGATGCGCCGCCGATCGCGGTAACGCCGATGCGCCGCGTCCTCCAGACGGCGCCATTGCCCGCTGCGCCGTGGGGCTGGCGTGGGATCGACGATGGTGTTCCCTCATTGGCGTAAAGTGAAAGCCTCACATTGAAAGCGAACGGAGCCGTCCGCGACGAAGGAAAAGGAGGGGCCAATGGGGCGCACGTTTGCCAGCCTCAAGCACAGAAACTACCGAATCTGGTTCTTCGCCTCCCTCATCGGCAACATCGGCACGTGGATGCAGTTCATCGCGCAGGATTGGATCGTCCTCGCCGAGCTCACGAAGGACAACGCCTTCGCCGTCGGCCTGGTCTCGGCGCTTCAGCTCACGCCCACGATGCTTTTCCTCCCGTTCACGGGGCTGCTCGTCGACCGGTTCGACAGGCGCAAGATCCTCCTAATGACCCAGGGCGCGCTCGCGCTGCTCGCCGCCGGGCTCGGGGCCCTCGTGCTCACGGGCGAGGTGCAGGTTTGGCACGTGGCTGTTTTCGCCTTCGCGAGCGGGACGGCGGCGTCGATCGACATGCCCTCGCGAGCCGTGTTCGTTTCCGAGCTGGTTCCCGCCGAGGACCTGCCGAACGCCGTCGGCCTCAACTCGACGAGCTTCAACCTGGGGCGGCTCGTAGGCCCCGGCGCCGCGGGTCTGCTCATCGCCGCGGTCGGCTCCGGCTGGGTGTTTCTCGTCAACGCCGCCACTTTCGGTTTCACGATTGCCGCGGTTCTGGCGGTGCGCCCCAGCGAATACTTCACAAAATCGGCCGGCCAAGCCGAGCCTGCCCGCGAGGGCGGTTCCGCCGCTTCCCGCCGCGGCCGTTTTCGCGAGGGGCTCCGCTATGTTCGCCAGCGCCCGGACCTCGCCGTCATCTTCGTCGTCGCGGGAACTGTTTCATGCCTGTGCATGTACGGCATTCTCGGCTCGCTGCTCGGCGCTGGCTCGCTCGGCGGCGCGCTTCTGGCCGCCCGCCGCTCCAGGGCCCCGCGCGTGCGCACGGTGGTCATCGCGGCCGCGCTGTGCGGCGTCACGGCTCTGGTCAACGCGGTCATGCCCACGTACGCCTCCTACGCCGTCTCGCTCGTGTTCGTCGGCTTCACCGCGCTTCTCCTTTTCACAAGCGCCAACACCGCCGTCCAGGTTTCCACGTCTCCGGAGATCCGCGGCCGCGTCATGTCGCTCTACCAGACGGTCATGATCGGCACCGCGCCGATAGGCTTGTTCATCGCCGGCTGGGTGTGCGAGAACGTCAGCCCCCGCTGGGGCGTGGGGATCGGCGCCGTCGCGTCCTTCGCCGTGGTCCTTGGGGCCTTCGTGTGGGGCAGACGCCACTGGGGAGTGGAGGTCCGCTACTCATTCACGCCGCGCCCGCGCGTCGAAATCATCGGCCCCGTCGAGCGGGAGCGGCTCAGGGAGCAGGAGCTTGCGCGCGAGGTGGCCTCCGCCCAGGACCGCCACACCCCCGGGGTCGTTCCGTAGAGCTTCCGGGGCTGTCCTCCAAGGTTTCCAGGGTGTTTCGTAGAGCCTCTGGGGCTGTCCTCTGAGGTTTCCGGGGGTGTTCCGCAAACGGCTCGCGTCCGTCTGACGGCGTCTCAGTTCCGCTCGGCGACAGGCCGGATCGCGGCCCGCAGGAGGCGCGCGTCCGCTCGCAACGGCCCGCAAACGCTCACATGCGCTCGGCGACGTAGTCGATGCAGGCGGCGAGCGCTTCGACGTCGTCGGCCTCGACGTTGGGGAAAGTCGCCACGCGCAGCTGATTGCGCCCGAGCGAGCGGTAGGGGTCGACGTCGAGGATCCCGTTCGCGCGGAGGACCCGGCGCAGGGCGTCGGCGGGAATCGCCTCGTCGATGTCGATCGCTACGACCACGGAGGAGCGCCATTGCGGCGAAACGAAGGGCGCAGCGAAATCGGAGCGCTCCGCCCACTCGTAGAGGATTCCCGAGGACCGGCGGCAGCGGGCGTCCATCGCCGCGAGGCCGCCGCTTTCGAGCATCCAGTCGACCTGCGAGGCGACGATTGCGAGGTTGACGATCGAAGGCGTGTTGAGCGTCTGGTCGGCGCGCGAGTTCGCCGCCGCGAGGTGGAGGTTGAGGATGTCGGGGACGTACCGTTCTCCGGCCAGTTTCTCGAATCGCGCGAGCGCGGCGGGGGAGGCGAGGGCCAGCCACAGCCCGCCTTCGGCCCCGAAGCATTTCTGGGGGGAGAAGTAGTAAAGGTCGGTTTCGCCGACGTCGACGGCGACGCCTCCCGCACTCGACGTCGCATCGACGAAGGTCAGCGCCTGGCCGCGGCCGAACCGGCGAACGGGGCTCAGCGCTCCGGTCGAGGTCTCGTTGTGCGCGTACATATAGGCATCGACGGCTTCCGGCCCCAACGCGTCTGCGAGGCCGTCCGCGCCTGGAAGCGAAGCGCGCGAGAGCCTCGCCGCCAAGCCTTCGGCCGCCGCGCCGCCCGCTGCGCCCGTTTCCGCGCCGTCGCGTCCACTGTCCGCCGCGCCGTCGTCGCACAGGGCGACCTCGCCAGCGGCCGCTTCGACCGTTGTGCACTCGACCCACGGGGCGCGCGCCGCCGCCGCGGCGGCCTTTTTTGTGAATTCGCCGAAGACGGCGGCCTGAGCTCGGCGTCGCACCCCGGTGAAGGCGATCGCGTCCCACACGAGCGAGGCGCCGCC
>CAJPTB010000261.1 GCA_905373325.1 uncultured Ancrocorticia sp. | reverse complement strand
ATGGACAAAAGGCAGGTAGCCGTGATCCAATACGTGGAAAGAACTACTGTGGTACACGAGGGAGTGAGAACACAGATGATTGGAATCGGTGCAAGAAACCTACCCGGGTGGACGCACGTGTACTCGGGTAAAGTTCGCGATGTCTACGTTCCGTCCGGCGTGGACGCGCACAACGGCGAGGATGCCTATCTCATCGTCGCCTCTGATCGGATCAGCGCCTACGACTATGTTCTTCCCACCGAGATTCCGGACAAGGGGAGGATACTCACCCAGCTGTCGCTGTGGTGGTTCGAGCAGCTCGCCGACCTCACACCCAACCACGTCATATCGACGGATGTGCCCGCGGCCGTCGAGGGGCGTGCAATGATCACCCGCCGCCTCAAGGTCTTCCCCGTCGAATGCGTGGTGCGCGGCTACCTGACGGGTTCCGGCATGGCCGAGTACAAGCGCCGCGGAACCGTGTGCGGCGTCGCCCTGCCGCCGGGCATCAGGGAGGCGGAGCGCCTCGACCGGCCGATCTTCACGCCCACGACGAAGGCGAGGCTCGGCGACCACGACCAAAGCATCACCTTCGCCGACACCGCCGCGCGAGTGGGAGAGGGCGTGGCCCGCGAGCTTCGGGCGAAGTCGATCGCGACGTACGCGAGGGCTCGCGAGATCGCCGCGGAGCGGGGCATCATCATCGCCGACACGAAGTTCGAGTTCGGCGTTTCCCCCGACGCCGGCTCGGAGGAGATCATCCTCGGCGACGAAGTGCTCACCCCGGACTCTTCGCGGTTCTGGATTGCGAACGTCTACGAGCCGGGAAGGTCCCAGCGTTCGCTCGACAAGCAATTCGTCCGCGACTGGCTGAGCTCCGAAGAATCGGGGTGGGACGTGAATTCCGGCACGCATCCGCCCGCGCTGCCCGACGAAGTGGTCGACAAGACCCGCGAGCGCTATGTGCAGATCTACGAGCATCTGACCGGCAGCCGCTGGTCGTGACAGGACGAGGTTGCCGAACGGCTGGGCGAACCCGCCGCTCGAATTTCGGAATAACATGCGCGAAAGCGCCTCGTGCCCATATCATGGACGCGAGGCGCCGCATGGCGTCCGATTTGTGAGACAGGAGGAAGCCCTTGGGGCGGATCATCGTCGAAGTCATGCCGAAGCCTGAAATTCTCGACCCGCAGGGCAAGGCCGTGCGCGGAGCCTTCCTTCGGCACGGAGTGGACGTCTTCACGGACGTGCGGCAGGGCAAGCGTTTCCAGCTTTCCGTGGAGGGGCCGGTGACCGAGGGGCATCTGGAGTCCGCCCGCGAACTCGCCGCCGCGAGCCTTTCCAACCCGATCATTGAGGACGTCGTCGCCGTCTACGCTGCGGAGGACGAGCGGTGAGGATCGGCGTGGTCACGTTCCCGGGAACGTTGGACGACGGCGACGCCGCGCGCGCCGTTCGATTGGCCGGAGGCGAGCCCGTCGCTCTGTGGCACGCCTCAGATGACGTTCAAGGCGTCGATGCGATCATCCTTCCAGGAGGATTTTCCTACGGCGACTACCTCAGATGCGGGGCCATAGCCGCGCTGACCCCCGTCATGTCGGCCGTCGTCGAGGCGGCGGGCAAGGGCGTTCCCGTGCTGGGGATCTGCAACGGATTCCAGATTCTGTGCGAGGCGCACCTGCTGCCCGGGGCGCTGGTCCGCAACGAGGGGCAGCGTTTCGTCTGCCGCGAGCAAAAGCTTGCGGTCGAGAACGCGGACACGCCGTGGACCTCCGGTTTCACAAGGGGGCAGGTCATCACGATTCCCTTGAAGAACGGCGAGGGGTGCTTCCAGGCCGACGCCGAAACCGTCGCTCGCCTTGAAGGCGAGGGGCGCGTGGCCTTCCGATACGTCGGAGTCAACCCCAACGGGTCGGTCGACGACATCGCGGGTGTCGTCTCCGAGTCGGGGAACGTCGTCGGGCTCATGCCTCACCCGGAGCACGCCGTCGAATCGGGTTTCGGCCCGGGCGGCGCCGACGGGCTCCGTTCGGGAACCGACGGGCTGACCTTTTTCACATCCGCCCTCGAATCGGTTCTCGCATAGCGGCGCGAAGGGCCGCGAATCCAGCGCTCACATTTCGGGACGCCGCCCCGCCCAAGGGATGCGACGCTCCCCTCGGAACAGGAGAATCCATGGCCTCGGCCGAGCACCGCAACGAAAGCTATGACACCGTCGAGGAAGCAGCCGCGACGCCCGAGCAGCCCATGCCCTGGGCCGAGCTCGGCCTCAAAGAGGACGAATACGCGAGCATCAGGCAGATCCTCGGCAGGCGTCCCACGGCCGCCGAACTCGCCATGTACTCGGTGATGTGGTCCGAGCACTGCTCGTACAAGTCCTCGAAAATCCACCTCAAGCAATTCGGCAGCAAGCTCACGCCCGAGATGCGCGAGCGCCTGCTCGTGGGCATGGGCGAGAACGCCGGAGTCGTGGACATCGGCGACGGCTGGGCCGTGACGTTCAAGGTGGAGTCGCACAATCACCCGAGCTTTGTTGAGCCCTATCAGGGAGCTGCCACCGGCGTGGGCGGCATCGTGCGAGACATTGTCTCCATGGGCGCCCGCCCCGTGGCGGTCATGGACCAGCTGCGCTTTGGCAACGTCGGCCATGCGGACACGGCCCGCGTGGTGCACGGCGTCGTCGCCGGCGTCGGCGGATACGGCAACTGCCTCGGGCTGCCGAACATCGGCGGGGAGACCGAATTCGACGCGTCCTACCAGGAGAATCCGCTCGTCAACGCCCTGTGCGTGGGCGTGCTGCGCCACGGCGACGTCCACCTCGCCAACGCTTCGGGCGAGGGCAACAAGGTGGTGCTCTTCGGGGCGCGCACCGGCGGCGACGGCATCGGCGGGGCGTCGATCCTTGCCTCCGAGGCCTTCGAGGACGGCATGCCCGCCAAACGGCCCTCGGTGCAGGTGGGCGACCCGTTTATGGAGAAGGTCCTCATCGAATGCTGCCTCGAGCTCTTCGCGGGGGGCCTCGTCTTGGGAATCCAAGACCTCGGTGCGGCCGGAATTTCCTGCGCCACGAGCGAGCTCGCCTCCAACGGCGACGGCGGCATGCACGTGGACCTCGAGAACGTTCTTCTGCGCGACCCCACCCTCACCGCTGGGGAAATCCTCATGAGCGAATCACAGGAGCGGATGATGGCCGTCGTCGCCCCGGACAAGCTTGATGCGTTCATGGACGTCGTCGGCAAGTGGGAGGTCGAGGCTGCCGTCATCGGGACCGTCAACTCCTCGGGGCGGCTGACGATCGACCACCACGGGCACAGGATCGTCGACGTCGATCCGCGGTCCGTCGCCCACGAAGGCCCTGCATATGAGCGGCCGTACGCCCGCCCGCAGTGGCAGGACGCGCTCAACGCCGACGGCGCGGATGGGCTTTCCCGCCCCGGTTCACCGGCCGAGCTGCGCGAGCAGGTCATGCGCGTGCTCGCCGATCCGAATCAGGCGGGCGCG
>CAJPTB010000260.1 GCA_905373325.1 uncultured Ancrocorticia sp. | reverse complement strand
CGCCACAGCGAAGCAATCGGGCGCCACAGCGAAGCAATCGGGCGCCACAGCGAAGCAATCGGGCGCCACAGCGAAGCAATCGGGCGCCACAGCGAAGTGATCAAGCCCTGAGGCAAAGCGATCGGGCTCGAGGGGGTAAGCGGGCTCCAGCAGGGAACTCAAATGGCGGGCTCCTCTAAGAAGGTTCGAATGAGACAGGCGAATCCCAAAAGCCCGGCTGCACATCCCGGGCGTCACGCAAAGGAGGAAACATGGGAGAGCTGAGAGTAAACGATGCGGCCCTTCGCAAGATGGTGGCGACGTCGGACGACCTGGCCGGCGTCATTCGAGGCATCGACAACGGCGATGCCATCCGCGAGTCGAACGACGGCGTCGTCAACGGCGGCCTGGGCGCCGCAGCCGAGAAGGCCGCGGGGTATTTCGAGGAAGCGGTGGGCATCTACGCGAAGCGCCTGGAGGCGTATTCAAAGGCCACCAGGGAGGCGGCGAAGGACTTTGCCTCAGCCGATCAGGCGAACGCGGCGGCTTTCTCTTCCACGCGGCAGAAGCCGGTGTGAATGGAGGCCTCCCTCGGGCGGCGGCTTAAGCTTCCCGCGGGCGGAGGCCTCCGCGTGCAAACGGGAATCCCCGCCGAGAGCGGCCTCCAGACTTGAGCCGCGAAGACTCAGCTTTGGGTGAACGGCGTTGCCTTGCACTCTCCGGGCGCGAGTGCCAGAATCTTAGTTAGCACTCGCAACCGTAGAGTGATAAAACCTCTCAGTCGGTGAGGCGCCGGGCGGGCCGGAAATAGGACCGGTTCGGGCGGCGTCGTCCGTCGCGGGCACCGACCGAGCATCCCATCTGGAGGGAATACTAAGCATGGCAAAAACCATTGCCTTCGACGAGGAAGCACGTCGCTCCATGGAGCGCGGCCTCAACCTTCTTGCCGACACCGTCAAGGTCACGCTCGGCCCCAAGGGGCGCAACGTCGTCCTCGACAAGAAGTGGGGCGCCCCCACCATCACCAACGACGGCGTTTCCATCGCCAAGGAGATTGACCTCGAAGAGCCGTACGAGCGCATCGGCGCCGAGCTGGTCAAGGAAGTCGCCAAGAAGACCGACGACGTCGCGGGCGACGGCACCACCACCGCCACGGTTCTGGCCCAGGCGCTCGTGCGCGAGGGCCTGCGCAACGTTGCGGCCGGTTCGAACCCGATTGCGCTGAAGAAGGGCATCGACAAGGCGGTCGCTCGCATTTCAGAGCAGCTGCTCGCCGACGCCAAGGAAGTGGAGACCGAAGAGGAGATCGCCTCGACCGCCGCCATCTCGGCCGGCGACAAGGAGATCGGCCAGGTCATCGCCGAGGCGATGAGCAAGGCGGGCAAGGAAGGCGTCATCACCGTCGAGGAGTCGAACACCTTCGGCCTCGAGCTCGAGCTGACCGAGGGAATGTCCTTTGACAAGGGCTTCCTCTCGCCGTACTTCGTCACCGACCCCGAGCGTCAGGAAGCCGTCCTGGAGGAGCCCTACGTCCTCCTGGTCGACTCCAAGGTCTCCAACGTCAAGGAACTCCTTCCCGTCCTCGAGAAGGTCATGCAGACGGGCAAGCCGCTGCTCATCATCGCCGAGGACGTCGAGGGCGAGCCCCTCGCGACCCTCGTCGTCAACAAGATTCGCGGCACCTTCAAGTCCGTGGCCGTCAAGGCCCCCGGCTTCGGCGACCGTCGCAAGGAGATGCTCCAGGACATGGCCATCCTCACGGGCGGCCAGGTCATCTCCGAGACCGTCGGACTCAAGCTTGAGAACACCGACATCGACATGCTCGGCCGCGCCCGCAAGGTCGTGCTGACCAAGGACCAGACGACGATCGTCGACGGCGCCGGAACCCCCGAGCAGATCGAGGGACGCGTCGCGCAGATCAAGGTGCAGATTGAGAACTCCACCTCGGAGTACGACACCGAGAAGCTGCAGGAGCGCCTGGCCAAGCTCGCCGGCGGCGTCGCCGTCATCAAGGCGGGCGCCGCGACCGAAGTCGAGCTCAAGGAGCGCAAGCACCGCATCGAGGACGCCGTTCGCAACGCGAAGGCGGCCGTCGAAGAGGGGATCGTCGCCGGCGGCGGCGTCGCCCTCATCCAGTCCGCCGAGGAAGCCTACAAGGGGTTCGAGCCCGAGGGCGACGAGGCGACCGGTGCGCAGATCGTCAAGATCGCCATCGAGGCGCCGCTCAAGCAGATCGCTGAGAACGCCGGCCTCGAAGGCGGAGTCGTGGCCGAGAAGGTCCGCAACCTCCCCAAGGGCAGCGGCCTGAACGCCGCGACCGGCGAGTACGGCGACCTCCTCTCCGAGGGCGTCATGGACCCGGTGAAGGTGACCCGTTCCGCTCTGCAGAACGCGGCGTCCATCGCCGGCCTGTTCCTGACCACCGAGGCCGTTGTGGCCGACCTGCCGGAGAAGCCCGCTGCGGGCGGCGCCGACGCCGACATGGGCGGCATGGGCGGCATGTACTAAGCCGCGAGGCCGCATCGGCAGTCTCTTCGCATAATCGAGGGGCGGGAGCCTTCCAGGGTTCCCGCCCCTCGCGTGTGCAGCAGGGCTGAGCCAAAGAGACGGACGGCGGCAGCCTCGGCATCCCGCCCCTCGCGTGTGCAGCAGGGCTGGTGGGCCTCAGTCGCGCCTCACAGGTCGGGTTCGCGTTCCATTCCGCTCGTGGACACTTGCGCTGCGGCGGCCTCCTCTTCGTCGTCGACCCACTCGGGGGTGGCGGCCGAGAGAACTTTGTAGCCATGCCTCCCGCTTGGGAAGGCCAATCGCCACGACTCCGCACCTGAGGCGCCTCCCTGCTCGTCGGCGTCCTCTTCTGCCAGGCGGCTGAGGCTGGAGCCGAGCGCGTTGTCCCATTCTCCGGCTTCCGCGGGGGCGGCGTCCGGCGACTGCGAGTTCGCCGACTTAAAGCCGTCCGGAACTCGAGGGCTTGCGGCGGCGTCCAGGCCGTCCGCGGCACGGGCATTTGCGGCCCTCTGGCCGCCCGACTCCGCCTTCCCTGACTCCGTTGCGCCCGCCTCCGCACTTCTTGGCTTGGCGGCGCCGACGGCGCGCACCGTCCCCGTCTCGGTCAAGGCGCCGCCGGAGCCCGCTTGGGCGTCGCCCGCGCAGCGTCCGGCCTGATGGCGGTCCTCAATCCGTTTGCGCACCTGTGCGGCCAGCCTTTCGCGTTTGAGCTGCTTGAGCTCTTCGGGGCTCAGATCCGTCGGAGTCTTCTCGCCCGGTGAGAATCGCTCCCCGCAGGACTCAAGGCTCGAAACCTGCGTGGCGCCTGAAACCTGCCCTTGGGCGTCCGCGCGGCCTCCGCCGCCGACGCGGCTTTGCCCGGCGTTGCTTTGCGCGGCTCTGACGTGTGCCGCGTCGCCTCGCCCCGAGCCGTCTTGCCTGCCGTTGCCGTGCTCTGTGGCCTGAACGGCGGCGAATGAGCCCGTCGCGGGAGACGGGGCGCGTGCAGGGTAGGGGGG
>CAJPTB010000259.1 GCA_905373325.1 uncultured Ancrocorticia sp. | reverse complement strand
GGGCTCCCGCCGTGTGCGAGGCCCTCCGCATGCGGAAGGCTCTCGCGCGGCGCGGATGCGGGGCTTCGGCTGGCATCCGGCGCGCGATCCGGACTGGCCGCACGATCCGGACTGAACGCGCGATCCGGGCTGGCCGCACGATCCGGGGTGGCCGCCCGTCCCGCGCTGGGAGCCGAAAGGGTCGCGACGGCGGCCGAAGGGGTCGCGATCGCAGCGGACCCGGTCGCGCCCGCGGCTCTGCCGGGCGCCGGGGCGGCCGCTGCCGCGATCGCCGCGTACCCTTCGGGATGGTCGGCGTAGAAGTGCCAGCTGCCTTCGACTCGGCGCATGACGGGCCGGACGTCGCTGCCCA
The DNA here is from genome assembly GCA_905373325.1 of uncultured Ancrocorticia sp. Classification (GTDB taxonomy): domain Bacteria; phylum Actinomycetota; class Actinomycetes; order Actinomycetales; family Actinomycetaceae; genus Peptidiphaga. The sequence goes on along the minus strand of CAJPTB010000259.1, from coordinate 3,157 downwards.
CGTCGGGGTGGCTCGAGCGCGGGGCGAAGCGGTCGCCGGAGGGGAAGTCCTTCGGGGACGGGACCGTGCCCGGAACCTGGTGGAGCCGCCCGAAGGCCGCCTCGATCGAGAGGACCGAGCCGAGAAGCCCGCGGGTGTATTCGTGGCGAGGGTCGGTCATCAGCTCGACGGTCGAGGCCTGCTCGACCACCTGGCCGGCGTACATCACCGTGATGGAGTGGGCCACCTCGGCCACGAGGGCGAGGTCGTGGGAGACGAACACCATCGCGAAGCCGAGTTCGTCGCGCAGCTTGTTGAGCAGTTCGATGACCTGCTTTTGCACGGTGACGTCGAGGGCGGTGGTCGGCTCGTCGGCGATGACGAGCTTGGGGTCGCGGGTCAGCGCCATTGCGATGAGGACGCGCTGGCGCTGGCCTCCCGAGAGCTCGTGCGGATAGGAGTTGAGGGTTCGGTGGGGGTCAAGCCCGACGAGCTCCAGCAGATCCTCCATCGACCGCGTTCCCCCGCGTTTGGTCAGCTGTTTCATCTGCGATTTGATGAGCATCGACGGGTTGAGGGAGGACAGCGCGTCCTGGTAGACCATCGCGAGCTCGTGCCCGCGCAGCGCGTTGCGCTCGGAGGGCGAGAGCTCCAGGAGGTTCTTGCCGTCGTAGAGGATCTCGCCGGAGATTTCGGCCCGCGGATCGAGCAGGCCCATGATTGCAAGGGATGTGATGGACTTGCCGCAGCCCGATTCGCCCACGAGGCCCATCGTTTCGCCCGGCCGCACCGAGAAGCTGACGTGGTCCACCACGTTGACGTCGCCGTGGCGCGGGAACTTGATGCACAGATCCTTGACCTGAAGAAGCGGCGGCTCCTCGGAAACGGGAATGTGGCGGTCTTTCCTCAGGGTCTCCATTTCCTTGAGCGCATCGAGCCGGTTGCTCAGCGCCTCGGCTTGGAGCCTGTGCGCGGCCACGGGGTCCACGAGCATCTTGTCGGCTTCGCGTTCGGCGTCGGAGGAGGTCTCGGGAACGTCGACCGGGCCTTTCGGCGCCGCGACTATGGCGTCGGTCATCCCCTCCGAGAGCACGTTGAGGCACAGGACCGTGAGCATGATGGCCAAGCCCGGGAAGAGGGCGGCCCACCAGTAGTTGTAGATGACGCCGGCCCGGGCGTTTGCCAAGAGATTGCCCCACGTCGGCGTCGGCTCCTGGATGCCGGCCTGGATGAAGGAGAGCGAGGCCTCGAAGACGATGGCGTCCGCCACGAGGACGGTTGCGAAGACCATGATCGGGGCGACGCTGTTGCGCGCCACGTGCTTGACGAGGATCCAGGGGGCGCGGGCGCCGGAGACAACCACGGCGTTGACGTAGTCCTCGCCGTATTCGGCTATGACGTTCGCCCGGACCACGCGGGTGATCTGCGGGATGTAAAGGAATCCGATGGCGAGGATGATGACCGGGAGGGTCGTGCCGAACACGGAGATGAACACGGCGGCGAGCGCGATGCCCGGGAAGGACATGACGATGTCCATGATCCGCATGATCACTTCGGAGATCCACTTGCGGGAAACGGCTGCCACCGAGCCGATCACAGCGCCGCACAGCAGCGCGAAGGCAGTGGCGGCCAATCCGATGACGAGCGAGTACCGGGCGCCGTAGAGCATGCGCGAAAGGATGTCGCGGCCGCTTCCGTCCGTTCCGAAAAGGAACGTCAGGTGCTCCTTGGCGGCGCCGACCCACACCTCGTGCGTGCCAGGCTCGAGGTTCTTGCCGAATGTCGCGTACGGATCGTGCGGAGCGGCGATCGGCGCGAGAACGGCGAGAAGCGCCATGAATCCGAGGAAGACAAGGGAGATCTTCGCTCCCGCGTTCATCGCCTTCCAGCGACGGAGGCGAACGCGCCCCTCCATTTTTTCGGTGAGCTTGCGGCGCATCTCAGACCTCCCTGATTCGCGGGTTGACGAGGACGTAGAGCATGTCGACCAGGATGTTGATGACGATGAACGACAGGGCCACAATGAGGGTCACTCCCTGCACGAGGGCCGGGTAGTTCTCCTTGACGCCCTCGAGGATCGCCCGTCCCATGCCGTTGAGATTGAAGATGATCTCGATGATGACCGCGCCTCCCATGAGGTATCCGATGCGCAGGCCCAGAACCGTGATCGGCGTGATGAGGGCGTTGCGCAGGACGTTGCGCGAGACGACGACGCGTTTGGGGATTCCCGCCCCGATGGCCGTGCGGACGTAGTCTTTGTCGAGCTCTTCGACGACGGCTGTGCGGATCACCCTGGTGAGCGACCCCGCGACGGGCAGGCCCAATGCAAACGCCGGCAGCAGCATTCGGTTGAGCCAAGCGCCGGGATCCTCGCTGAAGGGGACGAGCTCGCCCGAAACGTCGAAGATCGGACTGCTGATGGCGAAGGCCAAAATGAGGAGGACGCCCAGCCAGAACGAGGGCGTCGCGATGGCGGCGATGGAGAAGACGCGAATCGCCTTGTCCGGCCACCGATCGCGGTAGAGGGCCGCGACGACGCCGAAGAACACCGAAATGACGACGGCGATCAGCAGGCCGAGGAAGGTCAGCTGCAGCGTCACCGGAAAGGCTTCGGCGACTCTGTCGCTCACGGGGGCGCGATTCGCGCCGTAGCTGCCGAGGTCGCCCTTGGTGAAGAAGTTCCAGAGAAAGGAACCGTAGCGAACGAAGAACGGATCGTTGAGGCCGTGGCTTTCGCGGTATTCCTCCAGCGCCTTCTGTGACGCTCCTTCGCCGAGGGCCGTATAAGCCTCATCGATCTTCGAGAAGGACATGAGGAAGAACACGAGGAACGTCACGCCGAGAACCATGATCGGCAGCGCGACGAGGCGCCGTCCGATGAGTCTCACGAGATTGTTCACGAGGATCTCCTGGTGTTGCGCACCGGCCGGCAAAGCCCGCCTGACGCATGGTGGTTGCGAGCGTCCGGCCGCTGCGGGCCGCACGCGTCATGATGATGTGAGGGTTGGTCTGGTAAAGCGAGGGAAAGGGAAACGGTGGAATGGGAAAAGGTGAGAAGGCCGGCAGGGGCCAAGAAGACGAGGGGTTTGGCAAACGCCGGGCCTGGCCGGCGGCAGGCGAGCCGGGCGGCGAGCACAGGCGGGGGCGCGCCGAGGACAGGGGCGGCGAGCGGCTGCCC
>CAJPTB010000258.1 GCA_905373325.1 uncultured Ancrocorticia sp. | reverse complement strand
GATCTGCATCGGCGGTGAACGGCCGCCCATTTGGATCAGCCGCGGGAAGGCGCCGATCGTCCTTCGCGTTGGATTGCCCGCAGGGCTCGGCGGCTGGAAGGCGATTGGAACTGTTTGGGGGAAACGGGTTTGGGGGAGACGGGCGGTCGAATGAAGGCGACACGGGGAACCTCTTTTCCAACGAAAACGTTGGAAATTACCGTAGTACTCTTGACTCCGGAAAGCAACGTTCACGTTGGAGATGGTGTGTGACGCCACGCCAAACGCTCGAATCGGAGGCGCGAGGCCAGGCACACAGATTGGCCCGGTCGCATGCCGAAAACTCGGGCTGCCGCGTCCGAGCGTCGAACGCGCAACGCCGAACACGTGGATTGGCCCGGTCGCACGCCGAACGCGGAACATGGGACGCCGCGACGCCGAGCTTTCGACGGCGTGAAGCCGCGAACGTGACGCCTCGAGCGGGGCGACCCGCCTGGAAAGGAATGGACCGACATGGCCTGGGACACCGAGGGAACGAAAAGAAAGATACTTCTGGCGGCCGTCGATGAATTCGCGGCCCACGGGCCCGACGGGACGACGATCGAGCGGATCGCCAAGGCCGCCGGGGTCAACAAAGAGCGCGTTTACAACTATTTCGGGGCCAAACGCGAGCTTTTCGCCTACGTGCTGCGAGAGGAAATGGCGAAAGTCGCACGGGCCGTCCCCATAGGACCGTTCGCCGTCGACGACGTCGGGGACTATGCCGGGCGCGTTTACGACTACCATCGCGAGCATCCTCAGCTCAATCGGCTGCTTCTGTGGGAAGGCCTCGTCTTGGGTGCGGACGTCCCGAGCGACGACGACCGCCTGGCTCGGTATCGCGAGAAGACGTCGGCCGTCGCCGAAGGCCAGGGAAGCGGGCATGTGACGGAGGCGATCGACGCCGACCACCTGGCCTTCCTCATTCTCTCCCTCGCGGGGTGGTGGTCGGCCGTCCCGCAAGTCGCCGAGATGGTCTCCAGACCGATCGACGAAAACGAGCATCGGCGCAGGAGGGCGTCGGTGGTGGAGGCCGCCAGACGCCTGGCGGCGCCCGACGGCCCCGGGCGTCCGCGCGGCTGAGGCAGCTGCGGATGCCCGGCCTGCGTCCGATTTGCGTTTGGAGCCCTTCAACGCGGCGAAGCGCGCCGGACGGCCGCCTTTGCTCCCGACGGCCTCGAACTTGCGTTTGCCAGCGGATGTGGCATAATCGCTACGAACACAAACGTGCTCCGGGGTCAGTGAAAGTCTGAACCGGCGGTGACAGTCCGCGACCCGCGCAAGCGGTTGACAGGGTGGAATTCCCTGACCGACGGTCAAAGTCCGGATGGGAGGCGCACGGCTGTCTGCGACGTCGTCCAGGCTTCGCAGGCCGCGCTCATCCCTGCCCCGGAATGGACCGGAAGGCAAGGGATGAGGAAGAAGAAAGCGGTGGCGCCGGCGGTGCTCGGCCTGCTGCTCCTGCTGGCATGGGACGCAGCCGTGCGCTTCGGCGCCGTCAACGCCAATTTCCTTCCCGCCCCCGTCGAGGTCGCCAAGCGCGCCTGCGAAGGGCTTCGCGACGGATACCTCGCCTCCGCCACGTGGGCCACCCTCAAAGAGGCGCTGCTCGGCGCATCTCTGGCCGCAGCCGTCGGCGTCCCCCTCGGGTACGCCCTGGCCAGATGGCGCGCCTTCGCCCGCACCGTCCAGCCGTACATCGGAGCCTCGCAGGCCATTCCCTCCGTAGCCGTCGCGCCGTTGCTGACGATCTGGATCGGGTACGGCACGGTTTCGATCACCGTCCTCTGCGCGATCATGGTGGTCTTCCCGATGATCGTCACGACCGCGGCAGGCATTTCCAGGGTCGACGCCGACGTGCTCGGCGCGGCCAGGCTCGACGGAGCCCACGGCCTGAGGCTGGCCCGCAGCGTCGAGCTCCCCATGGCCGCCCCTTCGATCCTGGCGGGATTGCGCACGGGATTCACGCTGAGCTTCACGGGCGCCGTCGTCGGCGAAATGGTGACCGGGGGAGACGGCCTGGGGCTCACCCTCACGTCGGCGCAGCATTCGGCGGACGTGACGGGGATGTTCGCCGCGATCGCGCTCCTGGCTGCGTGCGCAATGTGCGTCTACACCCTTTTCGGCTTGTTTGAACGCCGCGCCGGAGCGCGCCTCGACGGGGAAAGCGCCGAACGATGAAACCGGGCGGGCCTTGCGGCGGAATGCCGAGCGGGCCGAACGGCAAAGACCGAAAGCGGGCCTGACGGCGAAAGGCCGATTGGTCCGAATCTAAAAGACCGGATGGAAGGACAACCGATGATATCCACGAAAAGAATCCTCGCTTTTCTCGTCGCCGCACTTTTGTGCCTCGCGGGATGCGGCGGAAACGACAAGGCCTCCGAGGGCGGCAAAATCACGATCGGCCTGACCTACGTGCCGGACGTCCAATTCGCGCCCTTCTACGTGGCCGAAGACAAAGGCTACTTCAAGGACGAGGGAGTGAACGTCTCGCTGCGCCATCACGGGGCCCAAGAGTCGCTTTTCGGCGCGCTCGAGCAGGGGACCGAGGACGTCGTCGTCGCGGGCGGAGACGAAATGATGCAAAATCGCTCCAACGGCATCAAAGTTTACAACTGGGCCACGATGTATCAGACCTACCCGGTCAAGGTCATCGTCCCGCGCGATTCGTCCATCCGCTCCGCGGCTGACCTCAAAGGCAAGGCCATCGGGCTGCCGGGCAAGGCGGGGGAGAACTACTTCAGCCTGCAGGCCATGCTCAAGGCAAACGGCCTGACCGAGTCGGACGTGAAGATTCAGTTCATCGGGTACACGCAGACGGCCGCCTTGACCTCGGGGAAGGTCGACGCCGTCATCGGCTTCGTCAACTCCGACGCCGTCGCCATCGAAGCGCAGGGCGTCCCTGTTCGCACGATCGACCCCGTCGAGGGCGGAATCCCGCTCGTCGGCGCCGGCCTCGGCTCGCTCGACTCCTTCAAGGAGAAGGGGTCGAAGAAGGAACGCAAGATTCTCGCCGCCCTGACCAAGGCGGTCGCGTACATGCGCGCCCACCCCGAGGAGACGCTCGACATCGTGCGCAAACGCGTTCCCGCACTCGCCGACAAAAAGCAGCGCGCCACCGCGTCCAAAGTCCTTTCCGCCTCGATGAAGCTGTACGGAACCGGCAAGTTCGGCGCGCAGGATTCCGCCAAATGGCAGAAGATGGCCGACTTCATGAAGGAAGCGGGCCTCCTTCGCAATCCTGTCGAGGTCTCTCAGGCCCACATCTCGCTCGACTGACGGACGGCGCCGACGTCGCCGATCGCCGGGGCCGCGAAGCGAGAGCACAGAAGCGGCCCGAACGCCGATTGGGCCGGCTCAAAGCGCAGGAGCTTCGCGCCGCCCGCCGGTCGTCGATACGACCCGGCTGTTTCGCTAGAATCCGGCGTTTTTCGATAAGATCGACGTGTTCGGCGCACGGCCGGACGGCGGGCGCGACGGCGCGTCCGCATACAGAAGG
>CAJPTB010000257.1 GCA_905373325.1 uncultured Ancrocorticia sp. | reverse complement strand
GGCGAGCGGGTTCCGGGGGCGTCCGCGCCGTCGTCCTCCGAATACTCGGTGACGACGACGGCCGTGTCGACAGCCGAGCCGGACGATTCCTCGTCCACGACGAGTTTGACGTCCATGTGGCGGTCGCTGCGGCGGCGGAAGGATCCTCGTCCGCTGTACGCGGGGGCGTTGCCCAAGGCGATGGCGCTCATGCCAGACCACCGGTGCCCCTCGCCGAAGAAGCTGCCGCGGACGAGGATCGCCATGACCGGGTAGGTGAACATGACCACCACGATAAGATCGAGAATCGTCGTCAATCCGAGAGTGAATGCGAAACCTCGAACCGAGCCGACGGCGAGGAAGTAGAGGACCAGCGAGCACAGCAGATTCGTGCCGTCGGCGACGTAGATCGTCCGCTTGGCCCTGTGCCATCCGTGCGTGACCGCAGCTCTGACCGAGCGTCCCTCTCGGATCTCGTCGCGTATTCGCTCGAAGAAGACGATAAAGGAATCCGCGGTGATGCCGATCGATATGATGAAGCCGACGACGCCCGCCATAGAGAGCCGATAGCCGATGATCCACGACATCAATGCGACGATGAGGTAAGAGAGTCCGGTTGCCAAAGCGATCGAGCCGATGGCGACTATTCCCAGCCCGTGATACGTCCACAGAAGGTAAAGGGCGAGCAAAACGACGCCGATCGCCCCGGCGATGAGGCCGCCTCGCAGCGATTCGGAGCCGAGGGTGGCGGATATCTGCTCCTCCGACTGAACGTTGAATTTCAGCGGAAGCGATCCGAAACTCAGCTGGTTCGCGAGCGTCTTGGCGGTCTGGTCGGTGAAGGAGCCCGAAATCTGCGCCTGACCGCCCGAAATGACCTCGCTCGGGGCGGCAGAGGAGATGACCGACCCGTCGAGGACCACCGCAAATTGATTCTTAGGCTGCTGAAGCTTAACGAGACGGCGGGTCACGTCGGCAAAAGCCTTCGTCCCCTTGGAGTCGAATTGAATCTGAACGATCCACTGGTTGCTTCTCTGGTCGAATCCAGAGGAAGCCTTCGTCAGCTGGGTCCCCTCGATCTCAGCCGGGCCGAGGATGTACTTCGTCGCCTGGCCCCGTGAGCGGTCGCAGGCCACGAGCGGCTTCTTCGGGTCGTCGACGACGTTCAACTTCGACGACGGCTTGGTGCAATCCAAAACCAAGGCGTCGTAGGTGAGCTTCTCCGTTCTCCAATTGTCCGCGTCCGAGGCGTTGGTCGGCTTGGACTTCGGTTGGTCGGAGATCTTGCCGTCGTGGTTCTCGTCAGCCTTTTCCCTGGCGACCTTCTTCAGCTCTTCGGTGCTGTACGTCGCCTTGGGATCGGGGGTCGGCGTCGCCGACGCGGAAGGGCTCGGGGAGGCAGAAGGGCTTGCGCTAGCCGAGGGGCTGGCGCTTTTCTGCGCTTCTTTCTGCGCCTTGTCGATGTTCGCTACCTTCGCCGGAGTGAGCGAGCCCGCGTCGCCGGCGATCGCAAGCACGGGGCGCATGCGCATGACCGCAGATGTGCGGACAAGTCTGAGAGTCTGCTCCGACGGCCTGCCCGGGAGGCCCACGATGATGTTCTTGCCGCCCTGGGAGCTGATCTCCGCCTCGGCCACGCCGGAGGCGTCGACGCGCTGGCGGATGACCTCGATCGCCTGATTGACGTCGGACTGGGTGATCTCCGAGTTGTCGGTCGTCTCGGGGGTGAGGATGATTTGGGTGCCGCCTTGAAGGTCAAGGGCGAGCTCGGGAGCCCACTTGGAAGATTTGCCCCAGCTTCCGATCGTCAGCGTCGCAAGGAGCGCGACGATCATCAGCATCAACAGGACGAGGCGTTTCCGGGGCACCTCGGAGGAACGCGTTGCGGTGCGCTTTGCCATACGTGTGCTTTTCTATCGATCCGATGAGAAGGGTGAGGACGGCTTGGGACGGTCCTCGTCCGGCGCGGCGGACTCGGCTTCGACGTCGGCCTCGGCCTCGTCGTCCTCGGAATCGACTTCCTCGGATTCCGCCAACGGAAGCTCGGCCGCCCTCGAAATCGCACGCCGGTCCCAGACGGTCTCGTCGCCGGCCGGGCTCAGGAGCGTGACGGCGTCGCCGTCGATGTCGACGATCTTTCCGTAAAATCCGGCAGTCGTCATGATGTCCTTGCCGACCACGATGATCTCTTCCCGCTCTTGGTTGAGGCGTTCGCGGGCCTTGCGTCCGGAGTAGGACATCCAGAAGAACAAAATCACCATGCCGACGAGGAGGGCGATCATTGTCGGATCCATTCCGAAGTCTCCTAGCTGTAAAAAGACACGTACCCGCACAAGTGTACGCGCGCTTGCTCACCGGGGGGAAGCACAACCTGGCTCTCGGACGAAATTCACTTTCGGGCGACGCCGATTTCCAAGCTGCCGGCGGCCGGCGGCAGCAAAGCAGGCATGCGGCTGGGCGGCGCGCGCCTTCAGGCGGACATCTGCTCTCAATCGGCGCATGCCCGTCAGCCGAAAAGCGTTTCCTCCGGCGCCGGGCCGGGCAGGCCTAGGTGGTCGAAGGCCAGACGCGTGGCGGCCCTGCCGCGCGGCGTTCGCACGAGGAAGCCCTCGCGAACGAGGTAGGGCTCGGCGACCGTCTCGACCGTTTCGGGCTCCTCCCCCACGGACACTGCAAGAGTGGTGAGCCCCACAGGCCCTCCCCTGAACCTCACGCAGACGGCTTCGAGGACGGCGCGGTCGAGCCTGTCGAGTCCGCGCCTGTCGACTTCGAACACGTCGAGCGCGGCGCGCGCGGCGGCCAGATCGAGGACGCCGTTTCCGCGAACTTGCGCCCAATCCTGCACGCGTCTGAGCAGCCTGTTGGCGATTCTCGGCGTGCCGCGCGAGCGCGAGGCGATCTCGTGCGCCGCGTCGGCTTCGAGGTTCGCCTGGAGCTTGACGGCGTTGCGGGTGACGATGAGGGCGAGCTCTTCCTCCTCGTAATACTCGAGGTGGCCGGTGAAGCCGAAACGGTCGCGCAGCGGGGCCGGGAGGAGTCCGGCGCGCGTCGTCGCCCCCACCACCGTGAAGGGCGGCAGCGGAAGCGGGATCGACGTTGCGCCGGGCCCTTTGCCGACCATGACGTCCACCCTGAAATCTTCCATCGCCAGGTAGAGCATCTCCTCGGCCGTGCGGGCGAGGCGATGGATCTCGTCGATGAAAAGGACGTCGTTCTCCTGCAGGGAGGAAAGCACGGCGGCCAAGTCTCCGGGATTCTGAATCGCCGGGCCGGAAGTCAGGCGCAGCGAGCCGTTGACCTCCGCGGCGATGATCATCGACAGCGTCGTCTTGCCCAGCCCCGGCGGACCCGAAAGCAGGACATGGTCCGGGGTCTTCCCCCGGGCCACCGCCGCTTCGAGCACGAGCGAGAGCTGGGAGCGCACGGTTTCCTGGCCGACGAATTCGCTGAGCTGGCGCGGGCGCAGCGCCGCTTCGGCCGCGCGTTCGGATTCCGAGGCCGCCGGCGAGACAATGCCTTTCGAATCCGCGTCCGGGCTTTTCGAGTCTGCCACCGGTT
>CAJPTB010000256.1 GCA_905373325.1 uncultured Ancrocorticia sp. | reverse complement strand
GCATCGCCTTCGTGTTGGCTACGATTTCGAGTGCTGTGCCTCCCAAGATCGCAGGGCTGACGCCCAATCTTGACAGTGAAACGGCCTCGTTGTCGGAGCAGGCAGTCGGAGAACTGCAACGCTTCGATTCGGAGCTTGGCGACCGTGTGGCGACCTTCGCGCCTGTTTTGCTCAGATCGGAAGCTGCGTCGTCGTCCCAGATCGAGCATTTGACTGCCAGTGCGCGCAACGTTCTCAGCGCCGAATTAGGGGCGAAACGTGGCGGCAACGCACTCGAAATCGTAGCCAACACGAAGGCGATGCGTGCTGCGCTTGACTTGGCGGAGCACATCGACGTGGAGTCAATCCAAGCTATGCACGCGGTTCTCATGGAAGGCCAACCGCACCATACTCCTGGAAAATGGAGGAAGGAGCCCGTTTGGATAGGAACGCGAAGCGATTCTCCTTTCGATGCAGAGTTCGTCGCACCGGCGTGGGAGAGGGTCGCCGATTTAATGGCCGACCTTGCGGTATTTTCACAGGAAAGAAACGCTCCTGCGCTTGCGGGCATCGCCATAGCTCACGCCCAGTTTGAGACGATCCATCCATTTACGGATGGGAACGGGCGCACGGGAAGGGCTTTTGCCCAGGCGCTTCTGAGGTATCGCCGAATTACACGAAATGCTGCGGTGCCGGTGTCTGCCGGGCTTCTGGCGGACATTGACGGATACCACCGCGCGTTAGCCGAGTACCGAAAGGGGAACCCGGCTGCGATAGTCGAGGTGTTCGCCGACGCCGCTCTTCGTGCTGTTGCGAATACGAGGAAGCTCGTCGGAGAGATCGATGAGATCGTCGAGGGATGGAAAAAGCTGTTGGCTCAACACTCCATTCGTAAGTCCTCCAACGCTTGGAGATTGCTCGAGATCGTCGCCAGACGCCCGGTGACAGACGCGAAAACAGCGGCAGAAGAAATGGGCGTGAACGTAACTAACATATATCCGCCTTTGCGCCGCTTGGCGAATCTTGGAATCCTCACTAAGGCGGACGAGTTTCGCTTCGGCCCACTGTGGCGCAGCGACGCCGTGCTCACCGCCATCGACTCCTTTGCCGAGCGGGCGGGCAGACGCCGATGGAACTAGGGCCTGGCAATTGATCGGGCGGCCGCTGCTTGGACGTTCGGCCCCGTTTTGCGTTGGCGCCGTCGGCATGTGTCTGAATGCACGTGCCGGGGTGCGGCTCCGATTGCCGGGCGAGCCGCGAATCTGGCAAACTTAAGCTTTGTACTCGGGCGAAAGAGGGCCCTCTCATCCTCTGGCTGCCTCAGTCTCGGGCCTTCCGCGCCGCGACTCCCACCGCGATTGCCTCGGCCCAACCTAAAGTAGAATCAGGAGTGACCACACAAGTGGCAGTCAAGATCCGTCTCAAGCGCATGGGCAAGATCCGTGCGCCTTATTACCGCGTCGTCGTCGTCGATTCGCGAAAGAAGCGCGACGGCCGCGTCATCGAGGAGATCGGCAAGTATCACCCGACCGAGAATCCTTCGCTCATCGAGATCGATTCCGACCGCGTCCAGTACTGGCTTTCCGTCGGCGCGCAGCCTACGGACCCTGTGCTCGCGCAGCTCAAGGTGACCGGCGACTGGCAGAAGTTCAAGGGGCTTCCGGGCGCCGAAGGCCGTCTCAAGGTCAAGGAGTCGGTCGACGTCGAAGGAGCCCGAAAGGCTGCGGTGGAATCGGTCCAGAACGAGGCCGAGAAGCGCCGCGCAGCTGCCGCCGAGGCGAAGATCGCAGCGGAGGCCGCCGCAGCGGCGGAATCCGTTGAGGAAGCGGCCGAGGAGGCCTGATGATCGCCGATGCGCTCGAGCACCTTGTGCGTGGAATAGTCGATTCACCCGAGGACGTGGATGTGCGTGCTCGGAGCAACCGCCGTGGCGAGCTGCTTGAGGTTCGTGTCAATCCTGAGGATCTCGGGCGTGTTATCGGACGCAACGGCCGCACGGCCAAAGCTTTGCGCTTGGTCGTGGGCGCGCTTTCCCCCAAAGGGAATGTGCGAGTTGACGTGATCGAAACTGATCAGAGTTAAGTTCAACGGCGTCGAAGGGGGTCGGCCAAACCGCAAAGTTGGCCGACCCCCTTCGTGTGCTTCAACAGTTGTTTGCGTGCAACCGGTATCCTAGGAAGCGAATCAAGGCTCACGGCAGCCATCGCGTTTCAAACCGCTCGTCGATCGAAGGAGAGATATTGCAGCTAACTGTCGCCGTCATCGGCGCCCCGCACGGCCTCAAGGGCGAGCTGCGCCTCGATGTGCGCACAGACCAGCCGGAGCGGCGCCTCGGAATCGGAGCCATGTTGGAGACCGACCCTCAGGAGGCGGGCCCGCTCACCGTGGCGCGAACCCGCGAGTACAGGGGTGCGATATACGCGATGTTCTCCGAATGCACAGATCGAACGATGGCTGAGCGGCTGAGAGGCGTCAAACTCACCGTCGAGACCGACGAAGACGACTACGTCGAGGAGGACGCTTTCTACGAGCACGAGCTCGTGGGCTTGGAAGTGCTCGATCCCGAAGGGTACGAGCTTGGAAGGATCATAGGGCTGGAGACGTTTCCCGCCCAAGACATGCTTGTGGTCCGCGAGCCGGACGGGGCCGTCGCCAGGGTTCCTTTCGTGCGCGAGATCGTCACCGAGGTGGACCTGGACGACAATTGCGTCGTCGTTCGGGCCCCGCAGGGTCTTCTCGCCGCCGACGGCGAAGCGGACGACGCCGATCGCGGCGAGAAGAGCGGAGAACAGCGGGAAGAGGCCGCTGAGGAGGACTAATGCGAATTGACATCGTCTCGGTGTTTCCGAGGTTTTTCGACGTTCTGGAGCTCTCGTTGCTGGGGAAGGCCCAGGAGAGGGGAATCCTCAACGTCGTCGCCCACGATCTTCGCGACTGGACGGACGATCCTCATAGAACGGTCGACGACACTCCGGCTGGCGGCGGCGCAGGAATGGTGATGAGGCCCGACGTGTGGGGAAGGGCCCTCGACGAGGTCATTGGCGCCGACGCGGCGTCCGGCGACGGCGACGTCGTTCTCGCCATCCCGACTCCCGCGGGAAGCCCTTTGACGCAGCGCGTGTGCGAGGAGCTCGCGCGCGCCGAACGCATTGTCGTGGCCTGCGGAAGGTACGAGGGGATCGACGCGAGGGTGGCGAGCGAGTATTCCGAGAGGCCCGGCGTGCGCGTCTTCGAGTACTCCTTGGGGGACTACGTGCTCAATGGCGGCGAGGTCGCGGCCGTCGCCCTCGTCGAGGCGGTCGGGCGCCTGCTTCCCGGCATGGTCGGCAACCCCGAGTCTCTCCTCGAGGAGTCCCACGGCGCGGCCGGGCTGCTGGAATACCCTGTCTACACACGGCCGACAGTGTGGCGGGGGCGGGAGATCCCCAAGGTTCTGACCTCGGGCAACCACGGCGCCGTAGCCCGGTGGCGGCGCGATCGGGCGATCGAGAGGACCATTGAACGCCGCCCGGACATGATCGAGAAGATCAACGCGGCCTCCCTCGGCAAGAAAGAGCGG
>CAJPTB010000255.1 GCA_905373325.1 uncultured Ancrocorticia sp. | reverse complement strand
CGCCTCCCGCGAGCGCACCCTCGACGTCGCTCGTGCGGAACGTCCCGGCGAAGCCGGGGCCGCCCACGTATCCGAGCGCCACCGCGGAGCCCGACAAGACGATGCGGCCGTCTTCGACGGCGACGCGGGTGTCCCCGACGGGGCGGCCGTCGTACACGCAGCCGCCGCAGGTTTCCGTCATTCCGTACGTGGTGACGACCTTCAGGCCCGCGGCCCGGGCGGCCTCCAGAAGCCTGGCGCCTGCGGCGGCCCCTCCCACGAGGATTGCGTCGAAGCGCCTGGCGGCCCGCGCGGCCGAGCTGGCGAGAAGGCGCCTGAGCTGCGTGGGAACGAGCGATGCGTAAAGGGGCGCGGACTTGCCGTCAAAGTCAGCGGCCCGCGCGAGTTCTTCGGGACGGCCGGCCCCGGCGTCGATGGGGGTCAGGCCCGCAACGGCCGAACGGAACTGGGTCTGAAAACCGGCGATGTGGTTGGTAGGCAGGCATGTGACCCAATGTCCGGGCCCGCCGAGGGCCTCCTCGGTCGCCTCGGCGGAGGCGAAAAGGGCGTCCCGCGAGACCGCCACGAGGCTTCCCACGCCCGTCGTCGAACCCGAAGTTCGCAAAATCAAAGCCGTTTCGGGCGGGATTGGGCCGCAAGCGAAGGCGGTGTCAACCGGATTGCCGGCATGGACGAGCGATTCGTCCGTCAGCATCGTCGGGGGATGAGGCTGGCCGGATGGGTCGGGCTTCCGGGACGGGCTGTCTCGGAAGGAAGCGAGCCGCCGGGCGACGTCGAGGGTGCGCTCGCGGGAGGCGGGGCTCGTGCCGCCCGAGACTGCGCGAAGGCGGGGGGAGCTGTGGGAAGGGTTCACGTCTGTCTCACTCATGGCAATCGGCCTCACGCATAGTAAGGGAAAGGCGACCAGTCGGGGGAGCGCCGTTCGAGGAAGGCGTCGCGCCCCTCGCGGGCCTCCTCGGTCATGTATGCGAGCCGGGTGGCCTCGCCCGCGAAGGCCTGCATGCCGGCGATGCCGTCGTCGGCGGCGTTGAAGGCGAGCTTGAGCATGCGGATGGCCTGCGGAGACTTCTGCGCCACGGTTGCCGCGTACTCGAGCGCGCGATCCTCCAGCTCGGCGTGGGGAACCGCCTCGTTGGCCGCGCCCCAGGCTACGGCCTCCTCCGCCGAATAGGGCCGCGCCAGGAAGAAGATCTCCCGTGCCCTGCGGTCACCCACTTGGCGGGCGAGCAGCTGCGAGCCGTAGCCGGCGTCGAACGACCCGACGTTCGCGTCCGTCTGCTTGAAGCGGGCGTGTTCGAGCGAGGCGACGGACAGGTCGCAGACCACGTGGAGGGAGTGCCCGCCGCCTGCGGCCCATCCCGAAACCGCGGCGATGACGACCTTCGGCATGTTCCGGATGAGCCTCTGGACTTCGAGGATGTGCAGTCTGCCGTTGGACGGGCGCCCGCCGGATGGGCGCCCGTTCGACGAGGTCTCGGCGTCGGACTCTGCCCCGCCGTTCGCGGAGCCTTCGTACCTGTACCCGTCGCGTCCGCGCACGCGCTGGTCGCCTCCAGAGCAGAAAGCCCACCCGCCGTCCTTGGGGGAGGGGCCGTTGCCCGTGAGGACGACGGCGCCCACGGACGGGTCGAGCCGGGCGTGGTCGAGCGCGCGGTAAAGAGAGTCGACGGTTTCGGGCCGAAAGGCGTTGCGCAGCTCGGGGCGGTTGAAGGCGATGCGGACGACGGGGAGGTCGGTGCATGCGGCGACGGCGCCGTCGGCCCCCCGGGTGCGTTCGACTCCGCGGTGATAGGTGATGTCCTGCAGATCGAGTCCGACGACGTCGCGCCAGCGCTCGGGGTCGAAGGTCTCGGAGACTGTCGCCGGAAGCGGAGGGAATTCGTCCATGGATGAAAGTTTAAGGCGTAAGGCTTGAGGGCGCTGGAAGCCTGCGCGCCGTGAGAAAGCCGGCGGGCTTGGTGTGAGAAGGGCGGCGGGCTGCCGTGCGAAGGCGGGCGGGCTTGGTGTGAGAAAGCCGGCGGGCCTGGTGTGAGAAGGACGGCGGGCTTGCCGTGCGCGGACGGGTCTTCCGAAAGGGGCTAGTAGAATGCGAGTCGCCCTGACAAGAGATCCATGGCGAAGGAAAGCCCATGGCGGAAAACGAGACGCATCGCCAAGAACGCCGAGAAGAGGCGCGAGGCGAAGAAAGGGGACGCACGGGATGGCAAATCGCCGCGCGAGTCTGAAGAAGAAGCCCGGGGAAGTCTCCAGGATGTTCGACGAGGTCGCCTCCCGTTACGACCTTATGAACGACGTCGCCTCCCTCGGCCAGGTCAGAGTCTGGCGGGCCGCCGTGGCTGCGGCGGTGGCGGCCGGGCCGGGAGACCGCGTCCTCGACCTCGCAGCGGGAACCGCGACGTCCACGGCCTCCTACACCGAAAACGGGGCATCCGCCGTCGCGTGCGACTTCTCCCTGGGCATGCTCTCCGAAGCCCGCCGGCGCCGCCCCGAAATCCCCTGCGTGGCAGGCGACGCCATGCGCCTGCCTTTCGCCGACGGGGCCTTCGACGTCGTCACGATGTCCTACGGGCTGCGCAACGTCAACGACCCGCGCAAGGCCCTGAAAGAAATGCTGCGCGTGGCCAAACCCGGCGGGCGCCTGGCAATCGCAGAGTTCTCCACCCCCGTGTGGGGGCCGATGCGCAGGCTGTATTCCTTCTACTTGGGCTCCGTCGTCCCCGCGCTGTCAGAGGCGTTCTCCTCAGACGAATCGGCCTACGACTACCTGGGCGAGTCGATCCTCGCATGGCCTGATCAGGCCGATTTGGCCCGAATGATCCAGGACGCCGGGTGGCGTTCGGTCGCATACCGGAATCTGACGGGAGGCATCGTCGCGATTCACAGGGCCGTTCGGCCGATGCAAGCCCGCGCTCCCGGGGTGTGATCTTCTCGTCATCGGCGCGTGGGACGAAAGGCCAAACCTTATGATTCCGCCGTTTTTCAATATCGAAAGACGAATGTTACGTATTTTCCGTTCTCGGTGCATTGGCTCACAGCATAGGATTGTGGCGCCGAATAGCGCACAAAGGAACTGAGACCAATGGACAAGGGCGATATGCAAGCCGACGCCGTCGTCGTCGGCGCGGGGCCGGCCGGTTCGTCGACCGCCCACTATCTCGCCATGGCCGGCCTCAGGGTCCTGCTTCTCGAAAAATCCACGTTTCCGCGGGACAAAGTCTGCGGGGACGGCCTCACGCCCCGCGCCGTGGCCGAGCTTGTCCGCATGGGCGTCGACACGAGCGGCTGGGCCCGCAACACCGGCCTTCGCGCAGTCGGAGGCGGCCACACGATCGAGCTGCCCTGGCCGGAGACGGCCTCCCTGCCCAATTTCGGCCTCGCCTGCCCGCGCGCGGAGCTCGACGCCGCGCTCGCGGCAAAAGCCCGGGAATCCGGGGCGGTCTTGCACGAGAACGTCACCGTCGTCGGTCCGATTCTGCACGAGCGCAGCGGCAGGGTGGTCGGCGTCGAGGCGAAGTCGGCCGAACGCGAACCGCTTGCCTTCAAAG
>CAJPTB010000254.1 GCA_905373325.1 uncultured Ancrocorticia sp. | reverse complement strand
CGCCGTGACGGGGGCCTCCTTGACGTTGTTCCAGGCGCTGGGGGCCAGATTGAAGCCGATGAGCGAGACGATCGCTCCGGTCACCACGGGCGGCATGAGCTTGTCGATCCAGCGGGTTCCGGCAAAGTGCACGACGAGGCCGATGGCGGCGAGGGTCAGGCCCGTCGCTATCACGCCGCCCTGGGCGAGCGCCATCTTGTGAGAGTCGATCGCGATCCCCGATTTCGAGCTGTACCCCGTCACGGCGGCGATGGGCGCGATGAGGGCGAAGGAGGATCCGAGATAGCTCGGCAGCTTCCCGTTCGTGATGAGGAAAAAGAGGATTGTACCGACGCCCGTGAAGAAGAGCGTGGTGGAGGGGTTGAAGCCCGTGAGAATGGGAACCAGGAAGGTCGCGCCGAACATCGCCACAACGTGCTGGGCGCCGATGCCGACGGTGCGGGGCCATGAGAGCCGCTCCTCAGGGGGAACCACCTCCCCCGGCTTGATCGTGCGGCCGTTTCCGTGCAGTTTCCAACCTAAAGCCATGGGGTCCTCTCCCGTTGCGTCACGGGCACCCGATGGGGCACCCGATCTAGCGTAGAGCATGCCGGCGGCCGGACGCATTCGCCCCGCCGACGGGCCTATGAACAGTCTCAGGCACGCGCGGGGCCGGAGAAGGCGGGAGCGGAGCCGGAAAGCCCTGCCAGGCGGGATTCTATGGCGGCCCACACCTCGGCCGGAGCCTCTTCGGGAGCGTAGTGCCCCGCTCCGGGGACGGTCGTCGCAACGAGATTCCTGATGCCGGCCTCGTACAGCCCCTTCTCGTAGTCGCCGAGCGCACCCCTTTCTCTTTCTCCGCGCAAGTAGAGGACGGGCGTCGAGATTTCCTTCAGGTCGCGCGCATTTCGATCCGCGTCGCCCCACAGCCCGCGATAGAAGGCGAAACCCTGGGCGAGGGCCTCCGGCCTCTTGTAGCTGGCGGCGTAGGCCTTGCGCGCCTCGGCCGTTATCGCCGAAGGGTCGGCGGATATCGCATCGTAGAAGTAATCGAAGTACGCATCGACGTGGTTCGCGACCAGCGTCTCTGGAAGGTCGGGAATGGAGTGGAAGGCGAAATGCCACAGGTACGGGTTCGTCAGCACCTTCTGCCACGGAAAGACGCCCGGTATCACCGTATTCATGATCACGCCGCAGTGCACGCCGTCGTATTCCCGCAGGTAGGAGTAGACAACCATCCCACCGAAATCGTGCCCGACCAGCGTGGGCTCTTCCAGCTGCAAGACGCCGGCCAAATCGTGGATCGCCCGGGCGAGAGCCAGACAATCGCCGTTTGGCGCCTCCGTCCGCGAGCGTCCGATCCCGGGCAGATCGACGCTCAGGCACCGCCACGACGTCCGCGCCAAGTCGGTGAGCGCATTCCACGCCGAATGGTCCTCGGGCCAACCGTGGAGGAACACCAGGGGCCGTGCGCCTTTGGGCCCGACGTCGCGAACGAAGACGTCACAACGGTCGAGATTGACGACATAGGAATCTGTGATAGACATATTTCATGTCTATCACAGTCGGCGGCGAAGCCTCCAGCGGATTCTCCGAGTACCGTCGCAGCGCCGGTTTCCTTCTGGCCCGGCTGGGCGCGCTGGCAGAAAAGCAGTGGAATCGTCACCTCAAGGCCTATGAGCTGACGCAAAGCGAGTTCGCCGTTCTGGCGGCCCTTCCCGCGCGGAAGGGCCTGCGGCAGTCGGACGTCGCCGCCAGGGCGGGAATCGATCCGCGCAACGCCGTCGCCGTCATCGGGGCGCTTCAAAAGCGGGGTTTGGCCGCCTCCCAGCCAGACCCCGAGGACGGACGGGCCAAGATGCTCAGAATCTCGCGGCTCGGCTCACAGCTGTTGAACCGCTTGCACGAGAGGCTGGCGCCCGAGCGCGAAAAGTTCTTCGCCGGGCTGTCCCCGGGCGAGTATTCGACCCTGTGCTCGCTTCTGGAGAAGGTCTATCGCGAACGGCAGGCTCAGGCGCCGTCGCGGCGGTAGACAACCTCGAAGAACTCGACCACGACCTCGCCCTCGGGGTCGAACTCGATTCCCAGCGCGGCGCATTCCCGCGCGAAAAAGTCGCGGTGCTCGGCTTTCCATTCGTCGAGTGTTCCTTCGCCCTCGGCCTGCGCGATCTCAGGGCCGACGTCGGCGAAGGGAATCTTGCGCACGTCCACGGTGCGCAGCAAGGCGAGCGGCCGGTCCGCGCCGTCGCACATGATGGAGAGATCGCCGACCTCGGGGATGTCGATTCCCTCGGCCTCGTAGGAGGCGAGCCATGCGGAGGTCGCGCTTTTTTCGCCGTCGAGCACGAGCTTGGCGAGGCGGTCGGACATCTCCGGGCCGTCGCCGAAGGCGAAGGCGGGAGGCCGCAGGGACGCGGCGTCGTCCTGGCCGAGGACGGCCTCCAGCGGGGCGATCCCCGCCACGTTGCGTGCGCGCGTCCAGAAGGCCTCGAGCTCTGTCTGCGTTCCAGCTTCGGCGCCGTTTGCCGAGCTTTCCTCCGGGAGGCTGCGGTCCGAAGGTGCTCCGCCGTCCGAGGATCTGCCGCGCTCCGAGGCGACGTCGTTTACAAAGCCTTCCTCCGAGGGACCGGGGGCGACGTCGTCCCGACCGGCGGCCTGGCTGTCATTCCTGCTCATGGGAGCCCTTTCTGCGTTGGATCGTCTGCCCTGCGGGCTTCGCGCTCGCGGGGCTTTTTCCTACGGGCATGCGTTTGTCGGGTCCCCGACCGCCAAACCCTCAGCTTCCGCGCCTTCGGCTGCCTCGTTTTCGGCTGCCGGTCTTTCGACCGTCAAGCCTTCGGTTTCCAGGGCGGTTTGAATCCACTGCATCGTGAGGATCCGAGCTGCGGCGTTGACCACGAGGGCGCCTCCGACCGCCGCAGCGACCTTTCCGCCTGTTCGCCGCCACGAGCGCAGGCCGCCGGCGAAAAGGACGGAGCCGACTCCTGCCTGAATCGAGGAAACGATTTCCGTCACGCGCGGACGGTCGACGAAGAGCCTGCGATAGGTCTGCCAGTACCCCGTCTTCGACTTCGATTCCCCAACCGATCCGTAGGCGACGCTCGTCTGAATCCTCTGGGGCAGGGGCTTCGGCTCGAATACGATCGCGCCGGGAATGGCGGTCGCACTGAGCAGGCCGGAGAGGAAATCGGCGATCTCCTGCGGAAGGCCGAGGGCGGCGACGAGCATCGCGGGGGCGGCGTCCGGGTCGGCGTGCAGCGCCTCCTCGATGCGCGCGGCGTCGACGGCGGCGACAGTCTGGGCGATCCGCTGAGAGATGGCCCCGGGGCCCAGCTCTCGGGCGACGAAATCGGAGGCGGCGGCGTCGGCCTTCACCCACGGCACAGGCTCGAGCTCGTCGTCCCAGCGCCACACGAGGCGCGGCCCGCGGCAGCGCACGGACAGAACCGGGGCGTCCAGACCCGACGGATCGGTGCTCAAGGCGATCGCGAAGCCCGGCTTGCCGGCCCTCCGGGCGTCCTCGGTCCCGTCGAGCTCCATCGCCACGGCGCACGCGCCCTCCATGCGGAACACGGCGAG
>CAJPTB010000253.1 GCA_905373325.1 uncultured Ancrocorticia sp. | reverse complement strand
TGCCCGCGGGCGATCGTACACCTTGAGCGCAGACTTTGCCTCCTGATGCGTCCGTCATTGCATCACAAAACGTCCTAAAAACCGCCGTTGCGTTCGGCGCGCGGAAAGAGCCGTTGCCTCGTCCTCGATACGCACAAGCTCGGCGACGGTCAAGTCGCGCCCGCGAAACGCGCGGACGGAGCCGTCGCGCCCCTCGGCGGCGCCTACGACCGAGACTCGGGCCGCCCCCGGCTCTCGTACAGCTGCGTCGTGAAAGCGTCAATAAGCGAATTCAGGCGAGAATTGCCGGAGAGGTCCTCAATGAGAACGACCTCGTTTGCGCCGTCGGCCAAAGGCACGCGCCAGTTGGAATACTCGTTGTTCGTCCCGGGAACGTTCTGGGCGCGCCGTTCGCCGACCGCGTCCACGAGTGCGATCGCCAGCAGCTCGCCGGGGCTTTTCGCGATGTAACGGTGCATCGCCTCGACGATCTCCTGCTCCGTCGCGCCCTCGCCGATGAGCCCGTGCTCGCCGAGCCGGGCGAGCATTCGTTCGCGTTCCCGTTCGGCGTCGTCCCTCACCTTGTCAACCGGCTCGGTAAGCACGCCCAAACGCGAACGCAGGTCGACGTGTTCGAGCGCCAAGTACCCGGCGGCAGGCGGAAGGTCGTGGGTGTCGACGGTGACGAGGGTTTCACGGCGCAGATCCCACGGCTGTTTGAACGTCCCGTCCCCGTATGTTTCGAACCAGAGAACGGAGGTTCCGAGAATCCCTCGTTCGGCCAGGTATCCGCGCACCCACGGCTCGACGTTTCCGAGGTCTTCGCCGACGACGACGGCGCCCGCCCGATACGCCTCGAGCATGAGGATGCCGACCATCGCCTCGTGGTCGAATCGCACATACGTGCCGTTGGCCGGATCGTTGCCTTCTGGAATCCACCACAGGCGGAAAAGGCCCATGACGTGGTCGACCCGAAGGCCGCCGGCGTGCCTGAGGACCGTTCGCACCATGTCCCGCAAGGGGGCGAAGGCCATGTCGCGCAAAGCGTCGGGCCGCCACGGGGGCTGCGACCAGTCCTGTCCGTGCTGGTTGTACATGTCCGGAGGCGCGCCGACGGCCACCCCTTGGGCAAAGGCTCGGGGCAGGGACCATACGTCGGATCCCATTCGGTGGACTCCGACGGCGAGATCGTGGAAGATGCCGAGCTCCATTCCGGATTCGACGGCGTCGCGCTGGGCCTCGCTCAACTGCGCGTCGATGATCCATTGAAGCCAAGCGTAAAAGTCGACTCTTCCGGCCAGATCGCGGCGCTCACGGGACGCCTGGGGAGTGTCGGGATGGGCGAACTCCTCCGGAAAGACCTCGCCGTATTTCTCCCTGAGCGCGCACCAGAACGCGAAGTCCTCGAGCCCTTTTCCCTCGGCGGCGCGGAAGCGCTCAAAAGCGCGCTGGCGCGCCTCGGACCGGCCGAAGGAGTAGATGACCTCCAGCGCCTGAAGCTTGGCCGCCCAGGAGGCGTCGCGGTCGATCGTCTCGTCTTTCGTCGAGGATTCCTTGACCTTCTCGCCTGCAAGCTCCACGAGCGCGCGGCGGGCCCCCGGCATGTAGCCGACCTCGTGGATGTCCTCGGGGCGGATGTATATCGGATTGAAGAAGCGTCGGGTGACGGGAAGGTACGGCGAGGGAGTCATGTGCCCCACCGGCTCGGCCGAATGAAGCGGGTTGATGAGGACGAAGTCGCCCCCGAGGTCGCCGAAGAGCGAGCACATTTCCTTCAGGTCGGCGGTGTCGCCTATCCCCCATGAGTCTCGCGAGCGCACCGAGTACAGCTGCGTCATGACCCCCCACCCGGTCATTCCCCGCTCGGCGGGCGAATCCAGGCGCTGCGGAGCGACGACAAGCGGCGCCGAGTGAAGGGAGCCCACGGAGTCCGCGTCTCCCACTCGGGCTCGCAGAATGTGGTAGCCGAGAGGAAGGTCGGGCGGCACGACGAAGGAGGCCTGTCCGGTGAGGGTCCCGTCTACCTCTCGCGGCTCGGTGAAGTCCTCGGCTTGCGCGAGAGCGCGAATCCTGCCGTCTTCGAGTTCGACCTCGGCGGTCGCTGACTCCCCGTGGGGCACGTGGACGGCGACCTTGCTTTCAACCCCCGCTCGGACGACGGAGCAGGCGGGAAGGACCTCCCGCCAAGGCCGCAAATGGATCTCCGCAAGGGCGCGCCGGGCAAGGTCGGTGCTTCCGGCGTCGACCCCGAGCGCGGCGAAGACCTTGATGAGCGTGTCGTCGGCGACCGCCTTGAGGTTGCCGTCGTACCCCCAGTATTCGGTCGCCACCCCCAGGGCCTCGGCGAGCTCGCACAGCAGGGAACGGTCTGGCGCGTTGTCGGTCATGGTTTCTCCTAGGCTGCTCGACGATCGGCGCCGGCCCTCTGGGAAATCCGTTGAAATACCAGCTGGGAAAGGCCCGAGCCGCTAGGAAACAAGTCTGCCAGAATATGCAATCGGTTGCAGAATTTTTGTGATGTGACGTGCGGGCCAGACAGATGCGGCGCGCTGGCGAAGGAGGTGTGATGAGCGGGCCAGACGGACGCGGCGCGCGAACCAGGGAGGTGTGATGAGCGGGCCAGGAGATCGGCTGCTGAAAAACCTTCTTCGGCGGATACCATTGCTGTGGAGAGTAACTACGAGTCAACGAAGGCGAGTCGATGGCCAGCTTCCTCAGCATTCCCGAAACCGACGTCGAGCCATTGGCTACCGTGCTTGGCACTCTGCGGCTGCAACGCTTGGGCGGCAAGCGTTACAAGGGCGAGAGCCTGCCTCAAATGTCGAAGCGGATCTATGGGGGCCAGGTGCTCGCGCAGGCGACGATGGTGGCGGCCGACACCCTTCCGGCCGACGACGACCGTCTTGCCCACTCCATCACAGCCGCTTTCCTTCGCCCGGGAAGGATCGACCATCCGCTGTTCTTCGAGGTGACCGAGCTGAACGACGGCCGTTCCTTTTCGACGCGCAACGTCAACGCCCTGCAGGACGATCACATCATTTTCACGGCCCGCGTCTCGGCGCAGCTCCACCAGCCCGGCCCTTCCTTCGGCGAGGAGCAGCCGGAGGCCCCGGCCCCCGAGACTCTGGAGTCCTCCGTCGATTTTTTCGCCGCGATGAACAACCCTTGGGGGCACATCGTTTCAACGACGAACTCGCTGGACATGCGCCATGTGGGCGGCTTCATCTTCACCGCCCCCGCGAAGGAGAGGACGAACCGGCACCTCATCTGGTTCAAATCGCGCTCGGCGATGCCGAAGGGCTCCTCCAAGCTGCTCCAGCGGGCGATGCTCGGATACGCGGCCGATCAGTTCATGCTCGAACCGGTCATGCGCGCCACCGGCATTCACTGGGCGCATCCCGAGGCCTCCATGGCCACCCTCGACCATTCCATCTGGTGGCACAGAAACTTCGACCTGTCCGACTGGATCCTTGCGGAGCTGGTCAGCCCGTCGGCACAGAACGGACGCGGGTTGACCATCGCAAAGTTCTTCCAGGGAGGCAGGCACATAGCGACGATGTCCCAAGAAGGCATGGTCCGCCTGCGGAA
>CAJPTB010000252.1 GCA_905373325.1 uncultured Ancrocorticia sp. | reverse complement strand
CGTGGGGAGTGGGGCGGGCCCGCGACCCCGGGCCGATCGTTCCCTGGTGGTTCCTCGGTTTCGACGCCGGCTCGAAGGAGCTTGTCAATTCGATTCGAACGTTCGAAGCTCGGCGTTCGTCAGACGGCCACCCGTCCCCGCAAACCTCGGATTCGCTGGCCGAACTGGTCGCAATCGCCCAATCGGCCGCCGGCGTGACGCGAATTCCTTCGCTGGCAAGGCCCGCCGTGCGGATCAAGAGCGTCAGGGTCCGCGAGCCCGGTGCGCCCGGAGCGCACGGCCTTCCCCCCGACGTGGGCGAGGAGGACAGCCTCAACAGCCCCTTCCTCGACGAGATCGCCCTCGCCAGCGACCTCATTCGCCGAGACGACGCCGGAACGGCGCTCTCGCGCTTCCTTTCGCCCGACAGAGCGGTCAACACCGCCCGCCGACACGACATGCGCAAGCGCAGCGCGGCTATCGACGCCCGGCTCAGCGCCACCCGCATTCCCGCCGGCAGATGGCCCGCCGACCCTGCCCTGCACCTCTCGCGCAACCAGCAGTTCGCGGTCAATCGCGCTATGCACGAGCTCTCCGACAGAGGAGGGATCCTCGCAATCAACGGCGCGCCGGGCACCGGCAAGGCCGCCGTCGTCCGCGAGATCCTGGCGGGCAACGTCGTCGAACGCGCGCGCAGGCTGTCACGTCTGCGCGATCCGAGGGACGCATTCACCGGAACGATTCACACGTGGGACGACGGCGCCTCCCGCCGCGAGGTTCCCCAGCTCAAGCCCGAGCTCACAGGTTTCGAGACCGTCGTCGTGTCAGCCGGGCCGACCGACACCCTCGCCGAAGAGTTCCTCTCGCCCTCCTTCGTGGCGAAAAAATGGCGTTCGGGCGACGCGTTCTTCAAAGGCCTCGCCGCCTACGTCAACCGCGGCCAAGGGAATCGAGCTGAACCGTGGCGCATGCGCTCATTCCGCGGACGACGGCCAAATTGTCGGTTGAATCGACGAAGATCGATTCGAGCTCGCGAGCGATGTTCTCGGCGGTGAAACACCCCAGATAGACGGTGTGACGCCACTCCCCTTCGAATGCTTCGGCGTCGGCGATCTCCTGCCAGGGCAGCATCATTCCCGGGCGGAGATCCAGAACCTGGTAGTCGGGGAGGGGCGCTTGCACGCCGGTGCGTCCCTTGCCGCGGCGTGCCTCCGCCCCTTGGTAGCGGTGGAAGCGAACGGGCAGATCGGCGTCCTCCGCTGCGTCGTCGGGCGTCTCGCCCAGTGCGGAGGAGGGCAGCTCGAGCTGGGCGCGCCAATCCTCGCCCTGGCGCCGCCGACCATTGCGCCGCGACCTCCGTTTGCGTCCGGTGGGCTCGGGAATGGGCTCGGGGCTGAACTGCTCGATCAGGTTCCACGTAGCGAGGACGCTCAGCTGCTCGTCCTTGAATCCGTGCATCCCTTCTGACATACCTCAGCCTATCTTCCGCCGCGCGAAAATCCGCGCAGCCCTAGGGGAAATCTTACTTTGTGTCACGCCAAGAGCGCGGGCTGAGGCTTTCTAGGCCGGTATGGGTTGCAGCAACCCTTTTGAACTGGGGTAAACACGATCGTGTCCTTCCAATTTTGCGTGATGTGACGGTAATGCCGCCTCCTGATACACCATGATAATAAACGCTTGCGGCAAGCGCATGAAGCGACCCGCTAATCTACTGAGACGGCTGTCGTTTTGGTGCCGCAGGTAGCGATGGTGTTATCCGTGTCTTTTACCTCAGCGTACCAGCTAAATGGGCGAGTGATTCCCGGAATTCGGGTGTACGCCTCCACAATCGTCAAATATCCGTGTTCGATGACCACGAAATTGTCGTCTTCGACGGGAAAGACCTTCTTGCCGTTGAGGTGCCCGGCTGAAAGAACTCCGTTCGCCCCGTCCTCGCCGAAAAGCGTGACGACGTAGCCGAGGGTGTCCGGCGGCGTGCCGACGCCGTCCTCGTACACGAAACGCGCTGAGTACTTCGTTCCGTTGCCTCGAAAGACGACCTTGGAAACGGGGGACTCGGCGCCCGAGACGGGCGTGCACTCGACCGACGTCGTGAACGCCCCTGTCGATTGGGGCGACGACTGCGGTTCGCTGGGACTCTGATGGTCGCGCGAGGGCGGGGGCGCCGGAGTCGACGTCGGCCTTTCGCTGGCCTCGACGGAGGCGGGCACCGACGTCGCAGCCTTGGATTCGCTCGATGAGGGCGCCGTCGATGGCGCCGAGGACGCCGAAGGCGACGTCGTTCCGCGGGTCTGAGGCGAGGCGGCGGTCGAAGCGATCTGCGTCGGCGTTTGTGATTGACTTTTCTTGCCGTTGGACGATCCTGACGATTCGCATGCGGTGAGCGCCACTAATAAGGCCACCACGGTGGCCGCTCTTACCAGTCTCTTCGGCATGTTCCCTCCTCTGTGGCGTTGCTTTCTGCCTCCGCGTGTTCAAGCGCCACTCCTCAATATTGTTACCGCCAAGGAGACATTGTGTCATGGGTACTATTGCCCAGGGCGGGTGTGTGCGAGGTTTATTCGGCTAGACGGCAAGGAAAAAAGAAGGAGTGTTAGCTCCGCCAAATTGAGGGCGAATTGCGCGGGCCGTCTCCCTAATGATAATGTGCTTAGCTTGCGAATCCTTGAAAAGGGTCAGCAGTCCCTGCGCCGGCCGCTCAGCCAGCCGGTGAGTTTCGATCCCGCCCCTTTTGCCAGGTTTTTCGCCCCTTTTTTGAGATGCCCCTGGGTTTCTTCTCGATGTGCGGCCAGCAGTTCGGCGATCCTCGCCCACGGGATGGCCCTGCGAATGGCAGAGCACTGGCTGGTCAGTCGTTTGCGGCGGTTCGCCTCCTCGACGGCCTCGTTGAGTGTGGCGGCGTCTTCGCCCAGGGCTTCTGCGATCCACAGCATTCCCTGCGGCGACGTCGAACGATTCCATCCGACCCGGGCTTCGAGCGAGCGCCTTTTGCGGGCGGAGCCGTCGGGAGCCTCAAGGTCCTCGTACCAGCTGACCATCGACTGTTTGGGGCTGGAATACCAGTGCTCTTCCGCAAGCAGGCTGTCGGAGCCGGACCTGCGTGCGTCATATTGGTCCGATATGGGCAGCCCCTCCGGTAATTTGGACAGCACGCGTGAAAAGTCCACAGCGCTGAGGCCCTCATCGCTCATTGTTTTCACCCTAACGGAAGTTTGTCGTCCGATTGGACTTTTGTATGCGTGATAGTTTTGTCTTCATTGGTCTTTGCATTTTACGTCATTTGGCATTGATGAGTCGACAATCTTCACGTCTGTCTGCATGGGCATCATTGTCCGACGCCCCGTAAAAGGAAAACGTCCGAATTGTCGGGGGAGAAACTCACACGGCGGGGCTTGGCGCCGGCTGTTGGCCGCGCGCCGTTGGCTGGAAGCATCTGAGCGGTCCGAACGAAGCTTGGCGACCTGAGGGAGACCCGAGCCGCCCGAGGAAAAACGGGGCGTTCATGCCATTTGCGGCGACGTGCCCGCACCCGTCTCCGATTCGTCCGCACGGTCGGATTCGCTTTCCGCAAGGGGCGTGTGTTGTGACATATGCAC
>CAJPTB010000251.1 GCA_905373325.1 uncultured Ancrocorticia sp. | reverse complement strand
GCTCGGTGGCGTGCCTCTCGCGTTCGTGCACAAGACGCGCGATCTCACTCGCCCCAATCAGGCGACGGCGAACCGCGTGGTCGGCGACGTCTCCGGGCGCACCGCCGTGATCGTCGACGATCTCATCGACACTGCCGGAACCATCTGCGGCGCGGTGCGCATCGTGCTGGAGGCGGGGGCCAAGGACGTCATCGTCGCCGCCACCCACGGGGTGCTCTCCGATCCGGCGACCCAACGTCTGCGTGAATCGGGGCTGCGCGAGCTCGTTGTCACGGACACGCTTCCCATCGGTCCGGAAAAGCGCTTTCCGGCCATGACGGTGCTTCCGATCGCACCGGTTCTGGCCCGCGCCATCGACGAAGTCTTTGAGGACGGGTCCGTCACGAGTCTTTTCGACGGCGCGTACTGACCCGGCTTGCTCCCGCGCTTCCGTCTGATTTCGGCGGAGTCTAGGGCGGAAACTGGCGTGAAACGTCGCCTCCTGTTTGGCCAAGGTCTTCCGGTCGGCGTCAATGGCAAGTTGATGTGACATACGTATCCGAAGTTTGCTCTGGTTTTTGAGAAACCCTCAGTTTTCTTTCGCGAATCTGAGTTTTCCTTTGTATTCCGCGGATTCTTTGGGTAATCTGCGATAAAGCGGAGATCAATCGGGGAGAGCTATCCATCATTGATACTTTGTGAAGCATCTCGGCAAACAAGCTTATTTTGTATATAAACCTGCTATAAACACTTAAACTCAACTAAAGTTACTTATATGCAATAAATAAGGTTAAAATCTACATCTCTGGATAACGCTGACTTAAGGCGTATACGCTCAAAACCTTGTTCTCGTCCCAGATATTCCTGATTTGAATGGCTTTGGCGTACGACAGTGACATGAGGTCGATATTTATGCGGGAGGCCACGTGGGTCTTCGACGGCCTGGGTGAATCGTTCAGAGCGCCTGACCTAAACGTCGCTCTTCACAGTCATGCCGGTTGCGTATCGTCGCCGTTCCGGTCGGTGCGGCAGTTGCTTGCGCGAGGCGCGAAGAGGCAAAGGGGATCCCACTTTATCTTGAATTCGTTCCTTTCTTCGTGATTGGCCCTGCATGTGCCCTTCTTGCAAGGTAAGTTCGTCGCCCATTGGGCCTTATTTGGGTCAGGGCTCGAGGAAGCGCATGTCATTTCGCAGTAAAACTGCCAATATTTGAAGCGAAACGGAGGAATGCGGCGAAATGTCCTGCTCGCCGCCGTAAGCGTTCGTGGGACTGGTTTGTTCGCATTTTAAAAAGTTAAATAATGCATTTAAAGATATCTATTGAGTTTATAAGATATATATAGAATTAAAGCATATAAAAACGCCTATAAAATAAACAACACTCTATTAATTTTAACGACACACCTTGGGGGGGAAACCACTCTGGTGGTGTGGACAAAGTTCGTTGTAGGCTAGCTGCAGGCCCGGCAAAGGGTTCCATGGTCAAGGGTCCATGGTTTCACATACAGAGGAAGGTACTTTTCATGTCACAGAATGAGTTTAAAGATGTAGATGGTGCGAATCTTCAGATTTCCTCCATCTTGGACGAGAACATGGGCAGCCTCAACGCACACAAGTCGGCCATCAACGGCAAGACGACGGAGCTGCGGGGCAACGTTCAGTTCCAGGGCGGAGCGGCCCAGGCCTTCACCGCCGCTTTCACCGCCCTCGAGGAAGCTAGCGCCAGGCTCTTCCAGAAGCTTGGCGTTTACAGCCAGGAGACCAAGAGCACGGGCTCCACTTCCGAGCAGGCCGACATCGACGAAGCTCAGAGCTACAAGAACCTCGGCTTGGACTCGCTCATGGGTGGCGGAAGCTCCGCTCTCTAGGTCGATTCTCGAGACGATACTTATCTAGGCGCAATTAGGAAAGGACAACCACACTCATGACCATTCTCTACAACTACCCCCTCATGCAGGCAGGCGTTGCCGACATCAAGGCCCATGCGCAGAAGGTGCGCGAGGAGACCGAAACGATGGGCAACCGGATCGAGGGCATCATCCGCGAAAGGCTCGGCGGTCAGGCAGCAGATGCCTTCCACACGATCTTTATGAGCTGGATGAAGGACTGCGATGTCATGGTCCAGGCCACGGACGCTCTCAGCCTCGTGCTCGACGGTTCTGTTACGAACATGCAGGGAACGGACAGCAACAATGCGCGCCGTTTCGGCGGCGACGTCCGCTAAGACCGCATGCCGATAAAAGCTGTGTGGGCGGCTTAATATGGTCGCCCACACAGCTTTTATCGTAATCCGGGGTTTTCGCAGCCCTTGTCTCGCAGCCCTTGTCGTTCCAAGGATTTCGACATATTCCAGGTATTCTCGCGCTTGCCGCGCTCTCTTCGTTGCGACGGTTCCCAGCGTCGTTTCCGAGGCCTCACCGCCGCGTATTCGACTTGGCGGAATCGGAGGGGATATGAAGGCAAGCACACATATTTAGTCAAATGACTCGTTTCGGTGTCCGCCGGGGACTTCCTTTCACATCCGCCTAGTGGACGACGTCGTCAAGCGACGCCGACGAGACTAAACTCCACATTGTCTCCACAAGTTTTCGATTTGTATTTCTGAGGACACGCTATGAGAGGGAATAAAACCTTTGCCGCTCTGTCCGTTTCGCGTGGTCTGAGCCTGCTCACGGTTCTGCTCTTGGCCTGCGCGAGCGTGTTCGCCGCGGCGCCCGCCGGGGCCAGCAACGGCAGCACGCCCGACGGGGCCGGCTACAGCGCGCCGGACCGTGTCGCCGTCGGCCAACCGCTGACGGTCAAAGGCGTCGGCTGGATGAATCAGGAAAAGAAGGAAGGCTCGGTCGTCGCCGTCAAGATCGACGGCGGGACTTTCAAAGCGAAATCCGCCGTCAAAAATCCTCTCAATGGAAAGGCTGAGACCGACAAGGGCGTCTTGGCGATGGTCAAGGCGGATGCGTCCGGAAACTGGACAGCGACCATTTCTGCGGAGTCTTTGAGCCAGCTGAAAGAGGGCAAGCATACGGTCCAGTTCTCGAGCGGCTCAGGCCTTCAGGGCGACGTCGTGCGGCAATCGAGCGCTGCGTTCGTGTACGGCGCCGAGGCGGGAAAGCCCAATCAAAATCCGAATCCTCAGGCGCCCGCGCCCAAGGAAGCTCCTCAGGCGCCTGCACCCAAGGAAGCCGCGCCGCCGAACCAGCCGAACGACACTCCCTCTAGCCTTGGTCCACCGGAGTGGCCACACGTTGATCTGGTGGACCCGTCGGACAAGTCGGGTGCCAAAGCTTGGGTTGAGAAGGAAATCAAGTCGGACGCGGGTGCGAAGTTCCACATCAGAGGGACCGGTTGGAAGAACTCAGCGGGGAACGGCCCGTCCACAGTCTCCGTCAAAATCAATGAGGGTGAGAACAAACCCTACGAGCGGGCCAAGGCCATCGACCATCCTTCGGTCAAGGGAGACAAAACCGTCTGGGCGCTTGTCGCCCAGAACAACCCGAAGAAAGACAAGAACGTCAAGGCCTTCCAGTCCAACGGCGACTTCGAAGTCGAGATCGACGTTCCCAAGAGCTTGACGAAGGGGAAGTACCTCTCCGTTTCTCTGT
>CAJPTB010000250.1 GCA_905373325.1 uncultured Ancrocorticia sp. | reverse complement strand
GTACGAGGCCGTCCTAGCCGGCCGCACCCGCATCCTCGGCCCCGACCACCCCGACACACTCGCCACAGAAAGTCGTCTTGTCAAAGCCATCGAGGAGGCATCATGAGCATCGTGTTTTCATCAGTCACACAGACTCGGGTCCTCTATGAAAAAGTACAGCGGTTTTTCGATTTTTCCTTTCAGATTAAAAGAGAAGATATCTCACCTCACCTAGATGAAACTAGCCGTCTCGACACGATGGAGTCTTAGGAAACAATGGACCTCAGCGTTATTTCAGCTGCCTTCTCTTTTGTAGTCGAGGCATTAGACATAACCCTAACATTCTCTAGTTCCATCGACTTAGCAAGGCGCTTGTCTCGCCGAGAGTCACTACAAGCTAGACAAATCGCAAAGATAATGGAGCAGGAGGCAAAAAAACACTTTGCGCGCCCAGTTTCCTATCTAGAGCGAAGTGGCTTAAAAGGTGCTGTGACTGCTGCCGCTATCGTCTTTGAGCAAATTCCTTATGATAACTATGAAATTGTCAAGGCCCGCTATAAACCAGATATTTTTCTTAACTTCATCAAGGAACACGGAGGAAGAGAGCGACGTCAGGATGTTGACGCCTCTGCAGAAGTTCTTTATGACCGACTTTTAGAGATTGCTGCTTCAGAGTATTGCAAACGCGCTCGAAACCGGAATGATTCTGGCTCCGACGAATTTACTGTACTGATGGAAGCAATAGACAAACTGAAAAAGAGCATCGAAGAACGTCAGAACACCATCGAAGTTCCGAATAGTACTATCGAAATGCTGCGTGAATCCATTGAAGAATACAAGCAGATTATCAGTAAGCAAAAGAAAACCATCAAAGAGCTCAGAGCATCTAACTTCGAGCTTCGAAGGAAGCTAATCAGATACTATTCAACCTCAATAATACAGAACAATAAGATAGGTAAAGTGCATGATAAAACGCGTAATATAAAAAATATACTCTATGGAAAGCAACAGTATTACCGTGACGACCTACAATTTGGTGAACGGTAGCAGCGCCGTCGTCGATGAGGATTGCCAACCAGTTGTCAGCTCAACTCTGAGAAAACGAAAAGCCTTGATCAGGGCTCGTTTTGAATGCTCGCAAAGCGGGCTTAACCGTCTGGGCAGAGTTCTAGATCCGTCTCAGGAAATAGTCGAACCTGAGGCGGAGCGATTTCGCTGCGCTCACGGGCATGTCCGCCCCATCTTCCACGCCCGTAGCGGGATAGTTCCCATGAAATTAAGCTCCTATCGCGCTACTTTACGCACCCTGGCGAGGAGTTCTTGCGTGCTAAGAGCGCAGGGGTATTCAGGGTCGAGGGGCCGGGCCCCTCGGAAAGAAGAGTCCTGAGTATGCCGACGGCCTTCTGAGGCATTCCCGCCTGCCAATACAGGTAGGCCAAATTGTCGCGCAGGACGAGCGACGGGTCTTCTTCAGAGTCGACGACCGGTTCCGGATCTGCAAGCAAAGCCTCGTATATTTCTATTGCACTTTGGAGGTCTCCCGCAGCGGCATAACCGTAGGCAAGATTGACGCGCGCCGTGACCGTGTTGGTATGATCGGGGCCAAGAGCTTCCGTAATGTCGACCAAAAGCGCTTTGTAGGCATCGATGGCCTTCTGAGGTTCGCCTCCGTCTGCATATGCTTTGGCAAGACTGTTGCGGGTAGCAATCGTCGCGGAGTGCCCGCTGCCAAGCGTCCGAATTTGATCGGCGAGAAGCGCCTCATACATGGCAATTGCCTCGAGAGAGTTTCTCGTCTCCGTTTCTGGAAGGTGCTCTTCGGGATCTCTTGCCGGTTCATTTGCTCCGGGTCCGGCCAGTTCGTTTGCATCCGGTCCAGCCGGTCTGTCAGGGTCGGTTAGGACCAATTCGTTGGCGGCGGTGCGCAGGAGCTCATCGTAGAGGCTCCGCGCCTTCTCGCCGACTGTTTGGCGGATTTCCGCCGTACCTCGGGCGTCGAGGAATGCGAGGAACGAGTCGGGGCTGCTTTGAACGCCGACGTCGTCGCCCGTCTCACGGTAAATCCGCGCGAAAATCTCGGCGGCGGCCAGGACCGCTCCGTCGATTTCGCGCCGCTCGCGCTCGGAGGAGGCCCGTTCAAGACGCGCGTTTATGACGTCAGCCAGCCTGGCCGATATAGTGGTGGCTCGTTGGGCTTCCTCCGGCGTGATGCCAGTCGCCGGTGGCAGCGTGCCAATAGCAACTGTCGTCGCCGCTGTGTCGGCAACCGACTGATTGTTGAGAAGTAAAGAAAATGCGTGCACAAGAACAGCCAGACCCATAAACCGATCCTAGTCCCAACCGTCCGCCATGTCCACGGCGAACTTGCTGAAACGCCCATCGCCTTGGCAGTTCTTTCCACGGCGCTCCCACGCTTAAATGGCGGCACTCCGACTGATCGATCGCGGTTGCCCAGTAAGTTCCCAATGAGAATCCCGGCCTTGCACCGCCTGCATAGTCCCCTGTAGACTCAGTGCATAGTTCCCCGTCGTCCGAAAGGACTGGCGGGGTTTATTCGATTGTCCCGATTTACTCTCACCGAGCGCAGGCAGAGTACGGGCTGGAGGCCTGCGTAGGACTGAAAAACCGGAAGACGAGCAGGGCCCCGGGCATGGGCTACAATCCCGAGCCCGGTTTGGAATCCTCAGCAGTTCTCAGTGCATTCCCTCGATAACCCCGTCGACCACGTCGATGTCGCAGGCCGAGGGGCGCTTGGGCAGGCCCGGCATCGTCATGATCGAGCCTGATATGAGCACGACGAAGCCTGCCCCGGCCGAGAGGCGCACTTCGCGGATCGGCACGGTGAAGCCCTCGGGGGCGCCGAGCGCTTTCGGGTCGGTCGAGAACGAGTATTGGGTTTTGGCCATGCACACGGGCAACTCGCCCCAGCCGGACTCCTCGAGCCGCCGGAGCTCGCGCGCCGCGGCGGGTTCGAAGACGACGTCGGCCCCGCGGTAGACCCTGGTGACGACGGCCCGCGCCTTGTCTTCCAGGGAATCCGCCAAGCTGTATGCGCTCTTGGCGATGCTTGGCTTGGCCAGCGACTTCACGACGGCGTCGGCGAAATCGAGCGCCCCCTCTCCCCCGCGGCCGAAGTGGTCGGTGAGGACGACGTCGATGCCGAGGTCGGCCACGGACTCGCGGACGGCTGCGATCTCGGCCTCCGTATCCGCGGCAAACCGGTTGACCGCCACGAGCACGCGCTGGGCGAAGACTCTCGTGAGAATCTCGCAGTGGCGGCGCAGGTTGACCGCGCCCGCGCGGACCGCGGCGACGTTCTCCTCCTCCAGGTCCGCGAGCGCCACGCCCCCGTGATACTTGAGCGCGCGCACAGTTGCGACGACCACGGTGAGGTCGGGGGCGATCCCGGCGGTCTGCCCGATGATGTCGAAGAATTTCTCCGCGCCCAGGTCGGCGCCGAACCCGGCCTCGGTCACGGCGACGTCGCCCAGCTTGAGCGCGGCCTTGGTGGCGATCACCGAGTTCGTGCCGTGGGCGATGTTGGCGAAGGGGCCGCCGTGGACCAGGGCGGGGTTGCCTTCGAGTGTCTGGACGAGGTTGGGAG